>JBBRZI010000023.1:0-17348 GCA_038236865.1 Saccharimonadales bacterium (SeqCode) | reverse complement strand
GCGCGACTGGCTCGACGGCACAATCACCGCCGCCGTGATCATGCTGGACTGGTCATCGTCTCGCGGTTCCTCGACAAGCGCCAGCTGGCCGAGCTTATGATCGCCAAAGCTCCGGGCTGTGCCGACGACGGCGCGTTCAACACTAAAAGCAACGCGACGCGTCACAATCGACTCACGGGGATTTTGTATCTGGAGCTGCTCCAAACTGGCGGCCTTATAGGCAAACAGGTGTTGCGCATCAACTGTCATCGCGGCGTCTCCAACCGCATATGTCTGCAATTGACTGGACACATCTTCTACTCGGTTGGCTCGAATACTAAACAATCCCATACAGCTTAGGTCCGGGCAAAGTGCGCAAACGCGCGGTTGGCTTCAGCCATCTTGTGCGTATCTTCACGCTTCTTAACGGCAGAGCCTTGGCTGTTGTACGCATCCTGCAGCTCGGCCGCGATGCGGTCGGCCATGCCAATACCCTTGCGGGCCCGGCAAGCGGCGACAAACCACATCGTTGTTAGGTGGTTCTGGCGCTGGCCTTTGACTTCAAACGGAATCTGGTAGTTGGCACCACCGACGCGACGAGATCGAGTCTCGACTTGCGGCGTAATGTTCTTGAAAGCCTGTTCGAAAACTTCGAGAGGATTCTCGACCTTGAGGCGGTCAGCCGCCTTCTGCATACCGGTATAGACGAGGCGCTCCGCAATTTGCTTCTTGCCGTCGAGCATGACACGGTTAATCAGGCGCTGTAAAGGCACGCTCTGGTACAGGCGGTCTGGTTGGATATCGCGAACTAACGCTTTGGTCTTTTTACGTGGCATTACTTGCTCGCTTTCTTGGTACCGTACTTGGAGCGGCCTTGCTTACGGTTGTTGACGCCTTGCAGGTCGAGCGAACCACGGACAATGTGGTAACGCACACCAGGCAAGTCTTTGACGCGTCCACCGCGAATCAGGACCACGGCGTGTTCTTGCAGGTTGTGACCTTCGCCGCCGATGTAGGCCCAGACTTCATAGCCGTTGGTCAGGCGCACGCGGGCGACTTTGCGGAGGGCTGAGTTAGGCTTCTTCGGGGTTTTGGTAGTCACTTTGACACAAACACCGCGTTTAAACGGCGCTGGCTTTTCATAATTTTTAGTCTTCAGACTATTGACGACGCGCTGCATGGCCGGAGACTTACTCTTAGTAGTCACCTTGACACGCGGTTTGCGAATCAGTTGGTTGATTGTTGGCACGTGGACTCCTTATTAGATGCACTCTACTGCCAAGAGGTGGGATCAATCTGCGCCAACAATGTTGACCCGTGTGCTCCTCAGCTCGGAATGCTTATTTTAACTTACTTACTTTACCAGATGTGATTGCCTTCGGCAACCCCTCAATCGGGAGTTCGTAGCGGGGAGATAGAAGATGGTAGCTGGGGTTAGCTTGTGCATTCCCCTACTTACCATCTGCCAATCCCTACCTACCCCTGTTCAGTGGCGCCGATGATTTGATCGACTTCATCGAGGTCGTCGTCGAACAGTTCATCGTCGTCGTCTTCCTTCCAGCCGGTACCGACGGGAATCTTACGGCCCAGGATGACGTTTTCCTTTAGGCCGTACAGTTTATCGACCTTACCGCTGGTAGCGGCGGCAATCAACACACGAGTGGTGTCTTGGAACGAAGCCGCGCTCAAGAATGAGTCGGTGCTGAGAGAGGCCTTGGTAATGCCCAGCAGCAACTGCGTGAACTCAGCCGGTTCTTTACCGTCGGCCACGAGGGCTTCGTTGGCTTCGACAACCGCCAGCTTACTGACGATATCACCGGTCACAAATTCCGTATCGCTGGCGTCTTCAATCTGGACGCGGCTAAACATCTGCCGCACGATGATTTCCAAGTGCTTATCGGCGATGTTTTGGCCTTGGCCGGCGAAAATGCGCAGGATCTCGTTCATGATGTAACGCTGGGTCGATTCGACACCCTTCAGGCGCATCAGATCGTGTAAGTTGATTGAACCGTTGGTCAAACGCTGACCAGCGACAACCTTATCGCCATCAACGACTTGCATCTGCTTAAAGCCCGGGATCTCATAGCGCAGAACGCTCTGCTTGGTCGGCGTAATGATGACCGCTTTATCGGTGACTTCGGCTTTACCAGCCATCGGCGCGACAAGTGGTTCGGAATTGTCTTCGAGAGCAGCCACGACGTCACCAATGGCGACATCAGAACCGCTGGCCAGATGCGTCTTGCGCTCGCCGAGCTCCAGACGGACAACTTCCGCGTCATCAGCCGTAACTTGAACGACGTAGTGATCGCCTTCTTCCCAAGTGTTGAGAATACCGGAAATATCAGTCAAGTAGGCATGGCCCTTTGGCATGCGAACTTCAAACAGTTCCTCGATACGCGACAGACCTTGGGCGCTATCATCGATCACGGCGACGCCGGAACGGTGCTTCGAGTCAAGGCTCAGCTGGGTACCAGGTTCACCGATACTCTGAGCGGCGATGACCCCAATTGGGTGGTGGTCAGCGACGAGTTTGCCGGTAGCCGGGTCGACACCGTATGACTTCTGCGAGACACCACGGACGTTGGTGCTACTGAGCGCGCTCATGATCTTAACACCGTCAAGTGCTGCATCGGCGTCAATCCGATCAGCCAGCTCAGCCGTGAAGGCTTCGCCGGACTTGAGGTATCCCTTGACGTCTTCAGCGGCGTAACGGCCCTTCAGGCGGGAGGCATAGGTAACACCAATTTCTTCGGCGTCAGCCCGTAGCAGCGCAAAGCCGGGGTCGGCGTTGTCGTTGGACAGCGTAAAGACATCCTGGGAGACATCGACTAAGCGACGCGTCAGGTAACCGGCATCAGCCGTTTTAAGGGCGATGTCGATGAGCGCCTTACGGGTACCACGAGTACCGGTAAAGTATTCGAGCGGATCAAGACCGGCAACATAGCCAGACTTAATTGGTAGCTCGATAGCGTTACCACCGGCGTCCTGGAGGACACCGAGCATACCAACGGCATTGTTGAGCTGGGAGATGTTACCGCGGGCGCCAGAGTTAATGGCGATCGCCATCGATGAATCTTGGTCAACCATTTGGGTAGCCAAGCGATCCTGGACGGTGGCCTCAACCTTGGTCCAGTTATCAACCGTCAAACGGTGGCGTTCCTCGTCAGTAATGAAACCTTGCTCGTACTGTTCGGAAATGGCAGCCGCCCGGACTTCACCACCTTCGATCAGGACGTGCATGTCCTTGACTGGTCGGAAGTCACCCATGCCCATGCTCAGGCCCGAAATGGTAGCGTACTTAAAGCCGAGGTCTTTGAGGTCATCGGCAATTTCTGCGGTCTTCTCTTGGCCGTACTGAGCGTAGACGGCGGCCATAACGCGCTGCAAGCGCTTCTTGGTCATCGCTTCGTCTTGGAACTCAAAGTCGTCAGGGAAAGTTTCGTTGAACAGGAAGGAACCAAGCGTGCTTTCGCGTTGTTCACCGCGGAACGGCAGTTTAACGTGCGTCTGCAACGTGACGACATCAGCTTCGTAGGCCATCAGGGCTTCTTCGAGGCTCGAGTAAGCATGTACGTCGCTACGGTCGATGCTCGGGCGTTCGTAGGTGAGGTAGTAACAGCCGAGGACAATATCTTGCTCAATGTGCAAGATTGGCGAACCGTCAGCCGGTTTGAGTAAGTTGCGGTTCGCGGCCATGATAGTTTTGGCTTCGTACTGAGCGGCGTCGGAAAGCGGTAGGTGCACCGCCATTTGGTCACCATCAAAGTCGGCGTTAAAGCCCTTACAGACGAGTGGGTGCAGTTGAATGGCTCGGCCTTCGATGAGGACCGGCTGGAAGGCTTGAATACTCAAACGGTGAAGTGACGGTGCCCGGTTGAGTAGGACATACTTGCCTTTAATGACTTCGTCGAGGGCATCCCAGACGACAGTTTCACCCATTTCAATCAGGCGACTGGCAGAGCGGATGTTGTGGGCGTGCTCGTTCGCAATCAGCTCACCGATGACAAACGGCTTGAATAATTCAAGCGCCATCATATTGGGCAGAACACACTGGTGAATCTTGAGTTCAGGACCGGCCACTATCACGCTTCGACCGGAGTAGTCAACGCGCTTACCGAGGAGGTTCTGGCGGAAACGACCTTGCTTACCCTTGAGCATGTCGCTCAAAGATTTCAGGCGACGGCGTTGGCCGGTAGCGGCAACGGCGCGGCCACTGCGGGCGTTGTTGTTGTCGATCAGGGCGTCAACGGCTTCTTGAAGCATCCGTTGCTCGTTGCGGCGGATGACTTCCGGCGCATTAAGGTCCATCAATTTCTTCAGGCGGTTGTTGCGGTTAATGACTCGGCGATAGAGGTCGTTAAGATCGGAGGTAGCAAAGCGACCACCAGTCAGTTGCACCATTGGGCGCAGATCTGGCGGGATGACTGGCAAAATGCTCAGGCACATGCTGCCCGGGCGGATACCGGCGCGGTCCATGCTCTCGAGTAAGCGCAGACGCTTCATCAGTTTCTTCTTGCGCTGGCCCTTGGCTTCTTCGGCTTCGGCCGAGAGCTCGGCAATCAGCTCTTTGAGGTCAATGGCATCGAGCATGTCTTTCAGTGCAGCGCCACCCATACCAACTTTAACGAGCGAACGGACGTCGTCGGGTAAGTTGCGGAAATCGGTCTCGTTGATGAGGCGGAGTTTTTCCAAGGTCGTCAGCTGCTCTTTGATGAGCTCGAAGTCCTTCGTGACTTCTTCGAGTTCTTTGGTTTGCAGTTCGGCGAGAGCCTTTACATTGGCGTCTTCAGCGGTGGCCTCAGCTTCGAAGCGTAGTGTAATAGCTTCTTTGGCGGCGTTAAATTGCGCTTCCTTGTCGGCCAAGATCTGATCGCGTTTAGTCGTGTCGACTTCCTTGATGACGTAGGCAGCAAAGTAAGCGATGCGTTCGAGGTTTTTGACGGTGACGCCAAGCAATAGACCCATAGCACTGGGTGTACCGCGCAAGAACCAAATGTGAGCGACTGGTACGGCCAGGGTAATGTGGCCCATGCGCTCGCGGCGGACGATGCTTCTGGTAACGAGCTCACCGTTCTTGTCAACGGCAGCTTCGCGGGAACGAACGCCTTTGTACTTGGCGTCGTGTGGGTTGATGTCTTTGACCGGACCAAAGATCCGCTCACAGAACAAACCGTCGCGCTCCGGCTTTTGGGTTCGGTAGTTAATAGTTTCTGGCTTGGTGACTTCGCCGTAGCTCCAATCCAAAATATCATTTGGGCTGGCAACTGCTAAACGAACGGCATCAAAGTCAGCAATATCGGCACTCATAGCGTGGCGTGGAGGTATCATTACGCTGTCTCCTCTTCTTTGTCAGTTTGATTGTCTGTGGCGGTGACCGTGATCGGATCACCTTCATTTAGATCTTCCAGAGCATTGGTATCGACTGCAACGTCGTCAGCCAGATCAACAACCGAGAATTCACCGATGCTAGCCTCTTCGGTCACATCGACGTCAGAGATGGACGGTTCGGGTACGATGACCACTGACGGGTGTACGGCTTCTTCCTTGATGTTAGTCGCCAGAACGCTTTCGGCGTCAACCAAGTTATCGGAGTGCACAAGGTCGACTTTGAGGCCGAGCCCTTGGAGCTCCTTTACCAGGACGTTGAAGCTTTCTGGAACTTTTGGACCAACGATTTCGGTGCGTTTGATGATCGACTCGTAGGCTTTGCTTCGTCCGTAGACGTCATCCGACTTAATGGTCAGCATTTCTTGCAGGGTCGTGGCGGCACCGTAGGCCTCTAACGCCCATACTTCCATTTCCCCAAAGCGCTGGCCGCCGTTTTGGGCCTTACCGCCAAGTGGCTGTTGGGTGACCATAGTGTAGGGCCCCGTTGAACGGGCGTGGATCTTATCGGCCACCATGTGGTTGAGCTTAATCATGTACATCGAGCCGGTGGTGGTGCGCTCTTTGAAGGCTTCACCGGTGCGACCGTCGTAGAGCTGTTGCTTGCCGTCTTCCGGCAGGCCGGCTTCTTTGAGAAGTTCCTGAATTTTGCTCACGGGGACACCGTTGAACGATGGGCTGGCCACCTTGATGCCCAGGGTACGGGCAGCCATACCGAGGTGGGTTTCAAACAACTGACCGACGTTCATACGAGATGGCACGCCGAGGGGGTTCAAAATGATGTCGACAGGAGTACCGTCGGCCGTAAATGGCATGTCTTCGGCGGGCAGAATGCGCGAAATCACACCCTTGTTACCGTGGCGACCACCGAGTTTGTCACCGACGGCGATTTTGCGCATCTGGGCCACAAAGACCTGGATTTGCATAATGACACCGGCTTTAAGTTCGTGGCCGTTTTCGCGACTAAAGACTTTCACACCGACGACTTTACCGTGTTTGCCGTTACTCATGCGTTGCGAGGTGTCACGGACTTCCTTGGCTTTTTCACCAAAGATAGCGCGCAACAAGCGCTCTTCGCTACTGAGTTCCTGTTCACCCTTCGGGGTAATCTTGCCGACGAGGATATCGCCAGGGTGGACTTCGGCACCGATGCGGACAATACCGTCATCATCGAGGTGACGCAAGGTTTCTTCGGAAACGTTCGGAATATCACGGGTAACGACTTCAGGACCAAGCTTGGTTTCGCGGACTTCAATCATAAAGTCGACGATGTGCACACTGGTCAGGACGTCATCTTCAACCAGTCGACGCGAAATGATGATAGCATCTTCGAAGTTGTAACCGGCCCAGGGCATAAAGGCCACAATCAGGTCTTTACCAAGGGCTAGTTCACCACCCTCAATCGACATACCTTCGATGAGAACATCGCCGGTTTTGACTTTATCGCCAGAGGCAACGACAACCTTTTGGTTGACGCTGGTGCCTTCGTTGGAACGAATAAACCGCTGTGGTTCGTAGGTACCGGTGGCGTCTTTATATTTAACGACGACTGCCTGGGCAGTGGCCGATATGACTTCACCGTCAGCTTCGGCCAGGACAACCTGACCGGTGTTACGGGCGGCGGCAGCCTCGAGACCGGTACCGACAATCGGCGAGTGTGGCTGAATCAGCGGTACGGCTTGGCGTTGCTGGTTACTACCCATCAGTGAGCGGTAAACGTAGTTCTTCTCAATGAATGGAATCAGACCGGCACTGGAGCCGATAATCTGATTGCGAGCGGCGTCCATGTAGTTGACGTCGTTGGCGTCGACTTCACCGGAAGACAAGTGCGTACGGGCACCAACCCGCTCCGATACAAAGTGACCGTCATCGTCGAGGACGTTACCGCCACCGGCGACAATCGCACTTTCTTCTTCGTAGGCGTCGAGGTAGACGATGTCACGGGTAACTGTAGCTTTCACCGGCCAGGTGACACGCGTCGTAACTTTGGCGAGTTTGGCAGCGTCGGCGGCAGTAATCGTATCGCCTTTCTTAACCAGTAACTTGCCATCGGCAGTTTCGAGGTTAGCCGAGGCAATGTGGCCAGCGGCATCGGCCGCCGTAACGGCGATGATGACCTTGCGGTACGGTGTTTCAACAAACCCGTAGTCGTTGACCCGGGCGTAGTTGGCGAGGTTCAGCACCAAACCAATATTGGCGCCTTCTGGGGTTTCGACGGCACAGATGCGACCGTAGTGGGTGGCGTGGGCGTCGCGGACTTCGAAGCCGGCGCGTTCGCGGGACAGTCCACCTGGACCCATTGAGCTCAAGCGACGCTTGTGGGCGAGCTCAGACAATGGGTTGATCTGGTCCATGAACTGACTCAATTGTGAGGAAGCAAAGAATTCGCGGACGGCGGCCACAATTGGGCGGGCGTTGATCAACTGCCCAGGGGTGACAGTTTCGATCTCGCTCATGCTCATGCGGTCCTTGGTGTTACGCTCCATGCGCAACAAACCGATCCGGAATTGGCGCTGGACGAGTTCACCGACCAATTTGACGCGGCGGTTGGCCAATGAGTCGATATCGTCGGCTGGTTCTTGGGTATTATTAAGCCGAATAATTTCGGCAACAATCGCTTGGATGTCCTGCAGGCGCATGACACGGTTCTCGGTCGTGTTAGGGACGTCGAGGTTGAGGCGCTTGTTGAGCTTGTAGCGGCCCACCCGACTGAAGTCGAACCGCTTAAAGTTGTAGAACATGTTCTCGATCAGGTTGCGGGCGTTATCAACCGTGGCGAGGTCACCGGGCCGCAAGCGGCGGTAGACTTCGATCAAAGCGTCATTTTGGCCACGAGCCGGATCTTTTTCGAGGGTAATTTCAATGTGGGAAACTTTGCCGCTGTCGACGTGTTTGAACGATTGGCGCATGGCCGCTTCGTTCATACCCAGCGCGCGCAGTAGCGTCGTAACGGGCATCTTGCGTTTGCGATCGATCTTGACGTAGAGGGCGCCGTTGGCGGCCGTCTCGAATTCTAACCACGCCCCACGGCCAGGGATAATCTTGGCGCCGTACAGGTGGGAGGTACCGTGGAGTTCACGAGTAAAGAACACCCCGGCCGAGCGAATCAGCTGGCTGACCACGACGCGTTCGGCGCCGTTGATAACAAACGTACCGCGGCTGGTCATCCATGGGTAATCACCCAAGTAGATTTCCTGCTCTTTGACTTCACCGGTCACCTTGTTGATGAGTTCGACGTTGGCGAGCAATGGCGCTTCATAGCTGACATTGTTCTCGCGAGCGACAGCTTCAGTCAGTTTGGGGTCGCCAAAGTGATAGTTCTTAAAACTAAGTGATAATTTTCCGCCCGTGTAGTCATCAATTGGGCTGATTTCGGCGAGGAGTTCGCCAAGACCTTCGGCCACAAACCATTGAAACGATTTGTTCTGGTGATCTACCAAACTTGGTAGGTCGAGTACATTGGTATCTTTCGTGTAGAACACGCGCTTACTAGCTTGTGAAATTGCAGCTTTCGCCATATTAACTATCAACGCCCCCTGTATTAATTAGTAATCAGACCATAAAAACCAGTACTCAGTCAGCGACTGGGCGTTCAGTTGCACGTGCAAACAAATCCCAGTCAGGCGCTATGGCGCGGCTTACTGTGTCCTAATTTCTAGTGTCTGTTTTCTTATTTTATATTCGCGCGAAGATTCTAAGAGGGGGTATCTGGCGACTGAACTGATCAAAATCCAGGCGCTGCCCAACTTACACTACTTCTTGATACTTAGTATGCCGAGCTTCGCCCCCATTGTCAAGACCTATTCGAGCGGTGGGGGGCGCCAGCTCCAAAGCGACAAGGTAGCTTTACAATGTCACGTTCGGCCGGCCTACGATGAGCCCTACCGGCTATTTGTCGAGGGCTCGGGGGCTGCTGATGATGGCGTCAATGATGCCATATTTCTTGGCCTGATCGGCTGTCAGCCATTTGTCGCGCTCCATATCTTCGTGGATGAGTTCGGGCTTCTGGCCGGTGTTTTTAGCCATGATGCTCTCGAGTAGCTGTTTGATACGCAAACTCTCGCGCAGTTCGATTTCCTGATCAGTTACTTTGCCACGGGTACCGCTCGACGGTTGGTGGATCATAATCGTCGAGTTCGGCAACGCAAAACGCTTGCCTTTGGTGCCGCTACTGAGCAAAAAGGCTGCGGCCGAAGCCTGGACACCAATACCGACGGTCTGCACGTCGTTGGTGATGTATTGCATGGTGTCGTAAATAGCTAAGGCGTCATAGACGCTGCCACCGGGGCTGTTAATGTAAAAATAAATGTCTTTTTTGGCGTCTTCGGCTTGGAGGAATAATAATTGGGCGACGGCCACATTGGCCGTGGCCTCGTTGACATCGCTGCCGAGAAATATAATGCGGTCCTTAAGTAGCCGCGAATAAATGTCATAGGCCCGTTCAAAGCGGCCTTCGTTTTCAACAACGGTTGGAATCAGTACTGACATATGGCCTCCTCTTAGGTTGATTAATCGTCCTCAACAGCTGCTCGTAACTTCGACGCGTGCTCAGATTAGAGCTGGTCCAGCGTCTGCGTTTCAGTATAAATAATTAGCACTCTTGCGTCAAGAGTGCTAATTTACGCCCGCTACGGGGGTTTGGATTACTTCTGGGCAATCTGCAGTTTAACGGCGGCGATAGTCTTTTCGCTCAACAAACGCGAGGCGATTTCGCGGCGATTGTCGGGCTTATCGATCTCCGCCTGCATGTTGGGGTCGGTGTACTGGTTCCTGAGGAGTTGTAAGTGCATCTCAAGCTCTTCGGGTTGAACGCTGATGTGTTGCTGTTCGGCGATCTCCGCCAAAACCAAGCCGGCCCGCACTCGCAAATCGGCGCCGTCACGGTTCTTTTCGCGGTGCTGCGCTTCGGTGACGCCTTCAGCGGCCAAGTGCTCCTGCCAGGTTTGACCACGGTAGACGAGATTGCGCTTCTCTTCAGCTTCAATTCGGTCAATCTCGTCATCAACCAAGACTGTAGGGATGGTGACGTTTGTTTTCTTGGCCATCGCCTCTAACAGCTCGTTATCGTACTCACGTTCCGACTGCGCGGTCTTCTCGGCCAGCAGTTGCTTTTCGATATCGGTACGCAATTCAACCAGCGACTTGAATGGCCCAACCGTTGCCGCAAAGGCATCGTCAGCTTTGGGCGGCACAACTGCAAGCACCTTATGCACAGTAATGGTAAACATAACGACCTTGCTTTGGAGTTCGACCGAACCGTAATCGGCTGGAAATGTAATCGTAAAGTCTTTGCTGTCACCAGGCTTAAGACCGACAACTTCAGCTTCAAACCCAGGGATAAAGCTGTTGCTACCAAGCACCAGCGGGTAAGCCTGGCCGTCAGCACCGGTAATGGGCGCCTTGGTGCCGGCGTCGACACCTTTAAAATCCAAAACGACTTCGTCACCATCGGCCGCTGCCCGAGCCACTTCTGTTTTATCGCTCGCGCGACTGCGCAGATTGTCGATAACTTCATCGACGTCTTTGGCAACGATCTTGACGGGCTTTTTGGTGATTTTGATCTTCGTATAATCGGGTAATTTGATATCGCCGATAGCCTCCACCTGATACTGGATTTCCAGTTCACTGTACGGCACGAATTTAAGAATACTGACTTCGGGCTGGGTAACTGGGCGAACTTTTTGCTGCTGTAGTGCCAAGATGTAGACGTGGTTCACAATAATATCGAGAAACTCCGATTGGAGCAGATTGGGGTCAAGACTTTTCTCGATCAGAGCAATCGGCGCTTTGCCCGGACGGAAGCCTTGGAGCTTCAGATTCTTGCCCAAACGTTGGACGGCTTCGTGTTTGCTCGCCGCAATTTGCGCCTGATTAGGGTTAACGGTTAATTTGACGGTGGTTCCGGATATATCTTGCTTTACTTGCATAGTGACCCATTCTAACAGCTTAGGCGCCCAAGGGCTAGCCCTTGACGCTACACCTTTCATAATCACATCGTTCCGCTGCGTTGGGCTGAGTTATCCAGGGATTAGGGTTAATTTGCAGGTTTCATTTATCATTTAACATTTAACATTTAACAAATTATTTCTGATTTATCATTTATCATTTGAGTACCCGCAACACCCGAGTTGTGGCTGCATGGTACATTAGAAATAATTTGTTAAATTAGTAAATGGTTATTAAGAAATCAGCCCTTACGCGCTCAGTAACGTCAGCACGACTGAGCCCAGACCCACGAACCAGGCGACCTCCACCAGTGCGCCGATAGGTCGCTGAAACCACTGGATACCCGAGTGCAACCGTAGCACGACCGAGCGTGTGGGCCGGTCGGGCTGGCCTCGGCGGGCCCGCCTAAACTTACCGATCCACATGAGGTCGGGCGATGTTGCCGCAAACGCAGACAAACTCGCCAGCTGCCAATGCAACGGCTGATTCACATATAAGAGCGCGACGAGCCCGACACAGAGCGCCGCGTCAACCACCAGCATCCGACCAAAGTTTGATCCACCGATTGAGCGCGGATCCTGCAGGCCAAAGTGCGGGATAGCATCACACACAAAGTGAGATATGAGCGCGGCGGGCAGTGCGATCAGCGGGTTGCCAACCAGCAGTCCGATAGTAGCCCCCGTCAGAGCGTGATTAGTTGCCGTCATTATGTAGCGCGGTAGTCTTTGATGATACTGACGATGCGCTGCAGACTGTGTTTGTCCGATTCGGTTGTCTGTAGATTCTTGAGCGTGTACTGATCATCGGCCAGTTCTTGCTCACCGATAATGACGACGTAGTGGATGTGCTTCTTTTCAGCTAGTTTAAAGTGATCCGCCAGCTTGCGCCCGGCTGCCCCGACTGCCACATTCAACCCCATCTCACGCAACTGGGCCACCGCCAGCTGAGCACCGGCCGCAACGTCACCGATAGTCGCCAGGTACACGTCAGTTTCCGATTGCAGTTTAGGCAGTAGATCGTGGAGTTCGATAAAGTTCTGCAGGGTGACGTCACCCAAGCCAAAGCCGACCGTTGGCACCGGATCGACACCGAACAAGCCAACCAGCCCGTCGTAGCGACCGCCGCCCATCATTGCTCGGTTATTATCGGGGTGTAAATCGACAACTTCAAACACAATATCGGTGTAGTAATCAAAACCGCGCATGACAGTCGGATCAAACCGCACGTTGGAAATCTGGCTCGCGTCTAATGCCTCTAGCAAGCTTTGGAAGGCAACAACCGAATCGTGGGCCGCGAGTACCGACGGCAGATCGCGCAACTTCTTGGCGTCGAGCACATTCAGCAATTTTTCGACAGCGCCGGCTTCGCGCTCGCTCGGGCTCAGCACGGCGTCAGCCAGGCCGATAAACTCAGTCCGGTCAATTTTATGCATGCGATCAATCAGCTTGGCCATACTGTAAGCCTCGACTTCAGTCAAACCGACGTAACTTTGCAACGCGAAGTCCATCAGCCGGCGGCTATTAACACGTATCTCGTACATGGCGGGCGTCGCCCCAAAGCTCTTATAGATAGCATTGGCCATCTGGATCAACTCGAGTTCGGCCTCGGTACCGGACAGTCCGAAGACATCGACGTTTAACTGCCAGTGCTCCCGCAAGCGGCCGCGTTGGGGGCGCTCATAACGCCACAAATTAGGAAGACTGTACCACCTGAGCGGATACCCAAGTTCTTGGCGTCGCCCAGCTACCATCCGGCTGACGCTTGGTGTCATCTCGGGGCGAATAACGACCTCCCGATCACCGCGGTCCTTGAAGACATACGTCTGCTCATTGACGATCTCACTACCGGACTTGGCCAAGTACAAATCGATGGACTCTAAGATTGGGGCATCGTACTCTTCGTAACCGAAGCGTTCAGCGACCTGACGGAGCTTGCTGAACATATACTTTTGCAAACGCTTGTCTTCCGGATAAAAATCACGGGCGCCTTTATAGGGTTGAGTTGATAGTGCCATACTGCTTCCAGTATACGATACATGCTCCGAAGCCGTATTGTGTAATTAAGCCGCGCGCCCGGAACCTCGCCGCCAGACCGGCGGCTATTTACTCGAATCGGGCGTTAGGCTGTAGTTCTGCACCACCCAGTACTTCGGTTCGCGTAATTCGACAGATTCGATGGCGGCCGTCTCGTGGCCGGGCTTGATCACAAAACGGTTCGCTTGGCGGTGGAGTTTCGTATAGGTCGCGATGCTCAGCTTGACCCTTTCCAAACAGGTTTTCTGGGAACATTCACAACTAAAGAGTACTGATTTAATGGTAATCGACATAGCGCCTAACACCTTACCGGCTTTCGTATTATTGGCCCGGGTCAGCATTTCGTTTTCGACGAGGCAACGGTTTGAAAGTTCATCGTTCATCGACTTATGGTAACGAGACTTCGCTTCAGCGTCTGTAAGCTTTTCGTGGAGACGTCTTGCCCGAGCGGTGTTACGGCAGTGCCTACAAGTTAGCGCGCAAAACACTTAAGACTTTAGGAAAACCGATGGTTAAGCCAAAGACGATCGAAGCACCATGGCCGCGCGTCGGCAGCTTGTGTTCTGGCACGCCGAATATGTAACTGTCACGATGTGGCACATAGCTGTCCCGCTCGGAATAAAATAAATGGAAACGTTGCTTGTCGGCCGCCGAAAGCGATTTTAGGTTGGCTGCTGCTGCTACCAGCGCCGCCGCAAACGCCGGGTTTTTTTGTAATAAGTGGGGACTAACTGTTTCGGGGTGGTTAAGCTTGGCGCTGAGCAACACGACACCCCGCACGGTGCTCCGCCGGACTACGTAGGCGTTCAGCGCCGCCGTCGCACCGGCACTGGCACCCACCAAGGAAACATAGTAGCCGGCGGCAACGTACCTGTCTATCTCGGCTAAAAGTGCGGTCATTTTGTCACCGTATGCCCCCTGCCCCGCCCACGGTATTGGGTGGCAGTGGCCGTGCACGCCCCCCAGCCGCCAAAAGGCCACGATTAGACTTTGGAATCTATACCGATCGTCACCGATACCGGGAATGTAGATAATGTGGTGCTGTTGTTTCATATTGCGTAGGTTCAGTGTAGCGGGTTTAGCGACCGACAACTGTAGAATTTTCGCTATATGGCTACCTTGCATGCCAAGTCAGCTTATTAATTTGGTATATAGCTTCGTACATAATTTGGCTACGGGGTGGTTTCTTAGGCACGTCGTTGCGAGGTTCTACGTTCTCTCCTGCGCGCGTCATATAGCTTCAAGCAGGGAAAACTACAATATTATAAGCAGGTTTTCTCTGTTTCGGCATATACTTCTGCTGATCGCAGAATTATCGCTCCGCGACCTACCGTTCGCTACGCTCTCTCTGCGAGGTTCTGCGTCCTCTTGTCCAAATAAATAGACCAAATTTGCACAGGGTATTTGTAAGGATGAGAGGACTAGCGGACTGCGTCCTTCTCCGCTGCGGCGTGCTCGAAACTAGTTTCTGCGCGCGGCCTCGCTCCGCGACCTCCCGTTCGCTACGCTCTCTCTGCGAGGTTCTGCGTCCTCTCCTCCGCCACGCATGCCAAAGTAAAAGACCTAGCTTACGCCAGGTCTTTTACTTTGGTGGGGATGAGAGGACTTGAACCTCCACGCCTTGCGGCACTAGTTCCTAAAACTAGCGTGTATACCAATTTCACCACATCCCCAGGGTGTTGCTATGCCAAGAGAGACTCGCATTATTTTACGATACTTAGGGGGTAATTGCCAATCTAGGAGCCTAGGAATTATATATTTTCTGGATACCGAGTCGAGCCCGGCATGACACTCGTGGGATTGATGTGGTGCAGCTTAAACTTCGCGGCGATAGAAGTAAAGGCAGGCATCGCCGTAGGTCTTGGCGGCGACGAGCCTGTAGGCGGCAGCCAGCTGCGGAGTGACGTCGCACGGCAGCGAGACGACGAGCAAGCCGGCGGGTTTAACGCGCCCAGCCAGTTCAGTGATGAGCGCCAGATGCGGGTCATCGTAAGGTGGATCACACAGCACGATATCATAGACGACGTCGGCGGACGAGGTCTGCAGCCAAGCGCTCGCGCTCACGCGTATCGGTTTGAGCTCGCTGCCGATAGCCAGCTGGGCGGCATTTTTAATCACGGTCGCAATGGCGTTGTCGTCGACGTCGAGGGCGGTGACGTGGCCGGCACCACGGCTAATGGCTTCGAACGCCAGAGCCCCGCTACCAGTAAATGCATCGAGCAGGCGAAGGTCGCTAATATCACCAAGGGTGTTGAACAGGGCGCCACGGATTTTATCGCTCATCGGGTGGGTGCGCTCGGTGCCCGGTGAGTTAAACAGCCGGCCACCTAAACTGCCGGCGATGACTCTCATGTGGGTTTGGTCACCTGCTGGGCATTGGCTTCGCGCACCGCACCATACCAAACTAGCGTCACTGCTCGCACCAGCGTCGGCGCCAGCTCCTGACGAACCTGTCGAGATAGCTTGGTGGTCCAGCCGTTTTTGTAAAAATCCTCATACAGCCTCAGTGTAGCAACAGTCTGGGCGGTTTGACGAAACCACTCGGCAAGGTTGGTGCTTTGCACTGTTTGCAGCTCATTGACGCTCGGAAGTGCGTGATACAAGCGCAATGGCTTAATAATCGTCGCCACACCCCATTCGAAAGCGGCGTGCGTCGTAAACAAGCCCTTGGGGCCCCACATTTTCCAGTTGTTGTGCATCTGTTTACCGCGCGTTTCACCGGGCATAATTAATTTTTTCTTAATAGTCGTGCGCGTTTCGATACCCTCACCACCACGCAACTCATTGAGCTTCTCTTCGTAAGGATAGTGGTGAGCCGGTGTCAAACCATCAACGATCGCGTGGGCCAACCAAGCCGCTTCGAAAGCGGCTCGCACATCATCGCTGACACTCAGCGCCCGTACCAGCTTTTTATAGTGATCCCCTATTAGGTGTAGCAGCTGCGTATCAGTTTCGTCAAAAGGCTGCAGGTAGTGCCAGGGCTCATCTTTGGCGGGGCTTTTGCGCTTAATGGCGTCAGGGCCATTATCACCTTCAAAGTGCAAGATGGAGCGCACCGACGGGAAACGGCAGGCTGGTGCCAAGCGCTCCAGGTGTTTGCGCGCGACTCGATCAATTTTTTGGTGCGTGCCTAAAAGATGGCCTGACACCCGTGTAAAGGTAGATCCAGAATACATTAAGCCTCCGGCTTAGTTAGCAACATGCTTGAGCAATCAATAGGTAGGGTTAGATAAGCCCTACCTCTAGTTTAGATTGGTTACGGCTCGAAGTCTAGCGATCCGACGTTCGAGCGACGGATAAGCGCTAATGGCTTCCTTGCGATCGATGAACTGTTGAGCGCTCGCACGGGCACTGGCAATCAACTTAGTGTCCGTAAGTTTGGCGACGCGCAGATCAAGCTGACCATGCTGGACATTGCCATAGATAGCGCCCGGACCGCGCAACTCCAGATCAAGCTCGGCTAATTTAAAGCCGTCGTTCGAGCTTTCTAGCGCCCGCAAGCGGCGGCTCGGAGCCTTAGATTCGCTCAGTAGCAAATAGCAGTAGCCTTGGTCGGCGGCTCGGCCAACCCGACCGCGCAATTGATGGATCTGAGCCAAACCGAAGCGCTCGGCGCCCTCAAGCATCATTACCGTAGCATTGGGGACATCAACGCCGACCTCAATGACAGTAGTCGCCACCAAGATGTCGAGCTCGTGAGCCACAAACTGGGCCATAACGGCAGCCTTTTCGTCAGCCTTGAGCTTACCGTGTAGTAAACCGATCCGCCAATCTTTGAAGTCTTTGCGCTTGAATTGTTCGTACACCACCTCGGCCGAACGAACAGCCAGGGTATCCGATTCGCTGATCAGCGGACAGACCACAAACAGCTGGCGGCCGGCTTCGAGTTGACGATGCACCGCTTCGTTGACTTGAGTGCGCGAATTGGGCGAGATAATTTCGGTTATTATCGGCAGCCGACCGGGCGGTTTGTCGCCCAGAATCGAAATGTCGAGCTCACCGTAT
>JBBRZI010000022.1:0-17522 GCA_038236865.1 Saccharimonadales bacterium (SeqCode) | reverse complement strand
GTCTGTATTGCCGTCGCGCTGTTAGTCAGCGTGACGGTTGGGTCACCGCCAAAATCGAGAAAGTGCCGAAACACGTCTTGATGGCGCAGCGTCAGCATAGCGGCGCACATGCCACCCTCGCTGAGACCACCGATACCCCACTGCTGCGGGTTGGTAGCCACATTAAAGTTGGCCTTAATGTAGGCCGGGACATCGACCGTTAAGTACTGCTCGGCATTACCCTTCGGGCTATCGACACATTCGGTGTCATTTCTGAAGGAGCCGTTATTGTCGACGACGATAATGAGGGGGCTAATACCGTGATGCCGCGCCGCAAAGTCGTTGGCGGTTTTTTGGAGCTCGCCACCGTTCAACCAGTCTTGGGGCGAACCGGGGGTACCACCGAGCAACAGCAGGACAGGAAAACGGCTGGTCGGGGCCGCGTGCCGGGGGTAGGCCGGCGGGAGGTAGACGATCGCATCACGAGCGACAAAGCCGGAAGTCTTGCCGGCAATCGCCAGGTTATAGACGCTGCCGGACTCTGGGAGCGGCGGCGCGATTTGTTGTTCGAGTGTTTGGGCGACTGCTGAGTGGGTCTTGCTGCGAACGATCGTTAACTGGGAGCGGCTGTAGGTTTGGTGTTGACCGGCCACTAGCGAACTTAGCGTCGGATAAAAGTGATAAAAGCGGTTTGTGGTCAGCACTAGTAGGATCAGCCAGCTGAGGCCAGCAATGCCCGCCAGCCCAGAGACGCGCCAGCCCCGTCCTAGATTGAGCAAACCGATCGTCAGGAATCCGAAGACACCAAAGCCAACAACCAGCGCCACATTGGGGATGTTCTGCAGCGTAAAGGCTTGGTTGATGGCTACCAGGCTTAAGCCGCCCAGCCCGAGCCCGACGCCCCCGGCAATAGCTAGCTGCCGGTAAAAGTTCGGGCGCGTCCGCAACCGGCTGAACGTGATGACGCCCAACAGCGTCGCCACGACCGTGCAGCCGAGTAACAGGTTGTCACTGAATAGAGATAGGTTCACCAAAGTCTAGTATATAAGCTTATTTTAAACTTGCCCACTGTATTGTCTGGCAAGCACTGCCGAATGACCAACTTACCCCTTGACCTATACTGTTAATACGGTGACGGCGATGATTTGTTAATCAAATAGGCCGTTTGTTGCTAGAATGAGCGAATGAGTGCAGACAGACCAACATTGTCCGAGCCAGCCGACCAGACGCACCGACCCAGTAGCTCCGACCACCAGCCGTCCGCTAATTTTAAAAAAGTGGAAGACGAAATTATAAAAACCGAGCGGGCCGCCCTGGGGTTCGGTAAGTCGATGGCCAATCACCGCCGCTTCAGCCGCTTTCTGCGCGTCCTCGGGCCCGGGCTGATAACCGGCGCTGCCGATGATGATCCGTCCGGGATCGCCACCTACTCCCAGGCCGGGGCCGGGTTTGGCCTAGGCCTGCTGTGGGCCTTTCCCCTCATGTTCCCCTTATTGATCGCCGTCCAAGACAGCTGCTCGCGGATTGGGGCGGTAACCGGTAAAGGGCTGGCCGCCGTCATCAAAGAGCATTATAGCCGCAAACTGCTCTACGCTTCCGTCGTACTCGTCGTTGTGGCCAACACCATCAACATCGGCGCTGACCTCGGGGCGATGGCGGCCTCGATGAAGCTGCTGGCGCCGCTGCCGTTTGCCTTTTGGGCCATCTTTTTTGCGGTCAGCGTGGTGCTGCTCGAGGTGTTTGTTAACTATAAATCGTACGCCCGGATTCTGAAATGGTTGGCGATTTCCCTGTTTGCCTATCCTGTCACCGCCTTTTTGATCGGCCAGCCGTGGTGGCACGTCTTGCAAGCGACGTTCTCGCTGCCGCAGCACCTCGGCTTTGGCATGATCTACATATTTGTCGGCATACTCGGCACAACAATTTCGCCCTACTTGTTCTTCTGGGACACCTCTGAGGTCGTAGAAGGCGAAATTGAAACGCGCCGCCTGACCCAATCCGGGCTGCCGCCGACCGTTAACAAACACTTTCTAAAGAGCGTCCGGACCGATAACATCGTCGGTATGACTCTTACTATCGTCATGGCCTGGTTTATCGTCGTCGTCTGCGCCTCCGTGCTCTACGACAGCGGTGTCACCAATATTAATACGGCGGCCGATGCCGCCCGCGCACTGCAGCCGCTGGTACACAGCTTCCCGAACGCTGGCCTGGTCGCGAAACTCATCTTCTCGTTCGGCATTATCGGCATTGGGTTGCTGGCCGTGCCGGTATTAGCGGGGTCGTCTTCCTACGCCGTTTGCGAAGCCGCCGGCTGGAAAGAGGGCTTACACCGTAAATACAAGCGGGCCCGTATCTTTTACGGCATCATTGCCGGCGCGACGCTCGCCGGTTTACTGATCAATTTCCTGGGGATTAACCCCATCAAAGCCCTGATTTTTACGGCCGTGTTCAACAGTATTGCCTCGGTGCCGCTGCTGTGGCTGATTGTGCGGATCGGCAATAGCGCAACGATCATGGGCCAATACAAGAACAGTCGCTTGTCCAACGGCTTTGTGCGGCTGGCTTTTGGGGTTGTCACCCTGTCGGTCCTGGTGCTGTTCTTTGCCATGGCGACCGGCAAAGCCTAAGCCTTACCGCGGCCACGCTACTGCCCGGAGTCTGATCAGGATCGCGTTCGTCTGGGGTACAAGCCGCCACCAACCATTGCAAACTTGACAAATTGTGGTATAATGCTCGTATTATGAGTCTTGAATCAGGATTAGCCGGTATTGATAAAGCTAAAGCGATTGCCATGGCTAACGCCATGAATTTTGATGGCACACGGATGAAGACACCCAAAGAAATGGCCGAATATCTTGGCACCCGGCATCTGCTCATGCTGCGCTTCCCCGCTGTGTTCGCCGTAGCCAAGCACCTCGTCGATACCGAGGCAGCCCTCACCTCACTCGAAGATCCGAGCCCCATGGCCGCCAGCGAAAGCCGCGGCTTCGAAAAAGGCGTTAACGCCGCAATCTCAACCTTTATAGGCTTGGGATTGACCGGTGATTTGCATGTGCCCGAGCTACCCAAGCAGCCCGATCAATCCGCTGTTGAGTAGGCTTTGCCCGGACAGATAAAGGAACAACGCCCTTCAGACCAGCTACCTGGGCGATTCAGCTTGACGACATCCCGCTTTCCGACTGTATATGAGCCTGAATCGTAGTAATTTCGGCCCAATCTCTGCTACTATCTATCTACTATCCATAGAGCAATCCGAGGGGTGTATATGCCGTTCGAAGTCACCGCAATCATTGACCGTCCCCGCCCCGATCAACGGGCCGCGGCCCATACTGACGGCCAGGAGATCCAAGCGGCTTACAACCACGTGGCCGCCCGGGCCGGCGTGATTATCGCCGGGCACACCCTACAGTTAACTCAGACAACTCAAGCAGGGGAAACCGAGCGTCACCTGTCGACCCTCCACTTAGTCGCCGAATACCCGATGACTGCCCCCGACCCGAGTTTCGAGGTGCTATCAATTCTCATTGGTTCGGGGCCAGACCTGTTGGCGGTGGCTGAAAAAGGCCGGCAGGAGATCCAAGACGCTTATAACCACGTCGCCGCCCGGGCCGGCGTGATTGTCGCCGGACACACCACGCTGCCCCGGACCAGACAGAATAACCGGTCGGTGCTCTACCTAGTCGCCGAATACCCGTTACTGCGCCTGACGGCCCTGCCGGATCCCTCGGCTTAAATCTTTTCCCATGTTTTGTTGCCAGGCACGTACTTTCTGGCTCGGCTGAGAGACCTTTTTTGATTATATATACCCCGCAGAGCGCTGCGTGAGTAGGCGGGTAGTACATAGGGCTCGAGGAAATACTGGCTTATCACCACTATTGTTATTAAGTAGTATTGTGATATAATAATACTAATGAAAGTTTTAATTATCGAAGGCGGTAGCAGCGCCTACGGCATGCACGCCCGCGACTACGGCGGCTGGGCAGCCCAACTCCATCGTGATGCCGTTCTGGCTAACGAACAACGGGTGCTCAACCCAGTGGTGGTGACGAACCACGCCGTGCCGGGTTTTACCTTAACAGCCATCAACAAACGTTTCCTGGCCACCAACACCCCGGCCCGCTACTGCCATACGCCCGACGGCACCAGTACCAGGATTTTGTCGGTCGGCATCAACGAAGCCAAGATTATGCCGGGTATGACAGCGCCAATTATCAACTTGCAGCGTTTTGCCGCCGGGCTAGCCATGTTCAGTGACCACAGTTCCAGCATCGGTATGAAAGTCCTCTACGTCGGGCCGCAGCCGGTCGATGAGTCAAAAACGCGTCCCAGCAGCGACACGGGTGTCATCCTCCAAAATGATCTAATCGAGCAATACGCCGGCCTAATGCGCAACCAAGCCGCGCTCGCCGCCGAACCCTTCATCGATGTGCAGGCGGCCTTCCGTCCCTACCCCCTCGAAGCGGTGACCGCTTTCGATGGGCGGCACCCTAATAGCCTCGGGCACCAACTTATCTATCACGAAGTCCGGGCCGCCCTGGGCGACATGTTTACCGCCTAGCTTTACGTCGGCCGCCAGCACCCCATTAACTCCTTAGAAGGCTGCACCAGATCAGATGAAAGTAGGTCAGCCTATAACTGATTCGTCGAGCCGAAACTTTCGACGACGACTTCAAACTTTGGTCCTTGACTCGTCGCGCCCGAACAACCGCCGACCGCCGCGCCAGCCTGCCCCGCCCGCTACCACGCACACTGAACGATTACGCCGTATCACACAAGCAGTGTGATCACCATCACGCTTGCAAGAGCTCTCTGTCTAAATCGTTGTAATTAATATTGACTTGGCCCGAAGTCGTGCTATTATTAAGAAGTTAACACGGTTGTGCTTTGGAATAACGAGAGTTATACTGAGCATAAGAAAAATCAAATATAGGGTGACTAAAAAGAGGATGATGAAAGTTTTGATGCTCGGTTGGGAATTACCCCCTCACAACAGTGGTGGTCTCGGGATTGCATGCTACCAAATGTGTAAATCGCTCTCTAAAAAAGATATTGACATTGAATTCGTGGTGCCCTACTCGGCCGATCACGGCATCGACTTTATGAAGATTACGGCCGCCCAGCCCCAAGGCGTGGCCAGTGTTACCCGCTCGGGTATCGCCTACGACAGTTACAAATACACCCTGACTGATGGCTCAGAAAAATGGCTCAACATCTACGACCAACAGGAACTCTATGAGCACGCCGTTGCCCAACTGGTGGAAACGACCGAATTTGATATCATCCATGCCCACGACTGGCTGACCTTCCGGGCCGCTTTGCGCGCCAAAGAGGTTCGGGGCTGCCCCATCGTCCTACACGTGCACTCGGTCGAATCGGATCGATCCGGCAGTCGGATCGGTAACCCGCTGGTCCACGACATCGAAGAAATCGCCCTGCTGGCCGCCGACCGGGTAATCGCCGTCAGCCAACACACTAAAAACTCGATTATGCGTGACTATGGCGTGCCCGATGATAAAATCGAAGTCGTCCACAACAGCATTGAACCCGGCGATATCACACCGCTGTGTCCGGACAATAGCTACCACTACCTCGAGAGTCTGAAAGCCCAAGGCTGGCGGGTGGTGAGCAACATCGGCCGCTTAACCGTCCAAAAAGGTCTGCCCAACCTGCTCAAAGCCGCCAAAATCGTCGTCGCCAAAAACCCGAAGACCATGTTCTTGATCGTCGGTAGCGGTGAACAGTACTACGAACTGCTGACGATGTCGGCTGCCCTCGGTATCGGTAAAAATGTGCTGTTTGCCGACTTCCAACGCGGTAAGCGCTGGCGCGACGCCTATGCCATTGCCGACTTGTTCGTCATGCCCAGCGTGTCTGAACCGTTTGGGCTGACGCCGCTCGAAGCTATCGGCTACGGCACCCCGGCCCTCGTCACCTACCAGTCGGGTATCAGCGAAATCCTGCATAACTGCTTGAAAGTCGACTTTTGGGATATCAACGAAATGGCCAACCAGATAACATCCGTCGTCCAAAACGACGCGCTGCGCGACGTGTTGCACGCCAACGCCTACCAGGAGTTTGCCCGCATGAGCTGGGATAATGCCAGCCACAAGATTGAACGAATCTATCAAGACCACCTGGTCGGAGCCACCTCATGAGCAAAGCCATCGTCCTCTATTTGCACGTCCATCAACCGTACCGCATCCGGCACTACACGATTTTTGATAGCGGTGTCGACCACAACTACTTTGACACGAATTACGATGACAAAACGAGTAACGAACGCATCCTGAAAAAAGTTGCCGAAAAATCATACATCCCGACCAATGCCCGCCTGTTGGAGTTACTCAACGCCAACCCCGAGTTTAAGGTCAGCCTGAGCATTACCGGTACCGTCCTGGAGCAGCTCGAACGCTGGAGTCCGGCCGCTCTCGATTCGTTTAAAGCGCTGTGTGCCACCGGACAGGTCGAGATCGTCGCCGAGACCTATCACCACAGCCTGGCCTTCTTCTACTCGCGCGCCGAATTTGAGATGCAAGTCGACATGCACAAACGCAAAATCCAAGAACTGTTTGGCCAAACGCCGCAAGTCTTCCGCAACACTGAGCTTTCCTACAACAACGAGGTCGCCAAGTGGGCCGATAAAGCCGGCTATAAGGGTGTTTTGGCCGAGGGCTGGGACCCAATCCTCGATTGGCGCAGCCCGAACTACGTTTACCGCCCCACCTACACCAACAACATTCGCTTACTGATGAAAAACTACAAGCTCAGCGACGACATCGCCTTCCGCTTCGGCGACCAAAACTGGTCGGAGTGGCCGCTGACCGCCGACAAGTTTGCCCACTGGCTGAGCGAAGATAAGAACGCCACCAACTTTAACCTGTTTATGGATTACGAAACCTTCGGCGAGCACCAGTGGAGCGAATCGGGCATCTTTGACTTCCTGTCCCACCTGCCGGCCGAGTGGCTCAAAACCAAGGGCAATACCTTCATGACGGTCAGCGAAGTTATCGACGCCTTCGAGCCGGTTGACCAAATCGACGTCCCCAATACCACCACCTGGGCCGACACCGAACGAGATTTGAGCGCTTGGCTCGGCAATGACCTGCAGACAACCGCCATCCACGCCTTGTACGACCTGCAAGACAGTATCATCAAAACTGGCGACTTTGACCTGATCGAAGACTGGCGTCGGCTGCAAACCAGCGACCACTTCTACTACATGTGCACCAAGTATTTCAACGACGGCGATATTCATGCCTACTTCAGCCCGTACGACACCCCTTACGAAGCCTATATAAACTTCATGAACGCCTACCACGATTTAAAATACCGCCTGAGCGAAAAAGGTGTGTTCGTCTAACATGGCACAACGGTGGGGAGATACAGTCTAGATGGGGCGACCAGTTGTCTTAAGTAACGGCCAGCTGTTTGTCGGGCTCGATGAAACCGGCCTGGTTCATGATTTCTACTACCCCTACGTCGGGCTCGAAAACCTGACCACCGCCCGGAGTAGCAAACACAAGATTGGCCTGTGGGTCGACGGCCAGTTTAGCTGGACCGACGATGGCAGTTGGGACATCCAGCTGGACTTTGAGGACGACGCGTTGATCAGCCGCATTACCATGCACTCCAGTGCCCTCAGCATCAGCATGCTGCTGCAAGATTACATCGATCCGAACACCAACGCTTTTATCCGCCACATCACGCTCACCAATGACGCCGAAACCAGCCGCGACGTCCGCCTGTTCATGCATCAGGTGTTTGAGATCTCCCGTTCCGGTCGGGCCGATACCGCCATGTACGTACCCGACGACCATTATTTACTGGATTACAAAGGCCGCTACTGCCTATCGATTGCCGGTAAATTTGCCAGCGGCAAAGACTTTGACCAGTACGCCGTCGGTAACTATGCTATCGAGGGCAAAGCCGGCACCTTTAAAGACGCCGAAGACGGTGAGTTATCCGAGAATGCCGTCGAACACGGCGGTGTCGACTCTGTCATCCGCTTTCAGGAGACACTGGACGGCCATCAAAGCACCGTCATCGACTATTGGGTGATTGCCACCAACAACCAAACCGATGCCCAGAAAACCCACCTTAAGTTTAAAACCCAGGATATGGCCTTGCGCCTCGACCACGCCCGCACCTTTTGGCAGGGCTGGCTGAGTGCTACCGACGTCGACGTGCCGGTCGCCAACCGCCGGACCCTACAGCACAGTCTGTTAGTCGTCAAAGCCCATTGTGATGAGCGCGGTTCGGTGCTGGCCAGTGGCGATTCGAGCATTTTTAACTACGGCCGCGACTACTACTGTTACTGCTGGCCGCGCGACGCTGCCTATGCCATTTGGCCGCTGATCCGGCTCGGCCACTTCGAGGAAGCCAAGAACTTCTTCGGCTTTGCCCGCGACACCGTCCACCAAGACGGTTACCTGATGCACAAGTACCAGCCCGACCGTGCCATCGGCAGTACCTGGCACCCCTTAGTGCACGGCCGCCGTTCGGAGCTGGCCATCCAAGAGGACGAAACCGCCAGCGTCATCTTTATGCTCAACGAGTACTATCAGGCCAGTCAGGATAAGATCCTGATCGATTCCATGTACCACAGCTTTGTGGTGCCGGCCGCCAACTTTATGACAAACTTTATCGACGACGCCACCGGCTTGCCGCACGCCAGCTATGATTTGTGGGAAGAAAAGTTCCTGACCAGCACCTATAGCGTCAGCGTCACCATCGCCGGGCTGATGGCGGCCGCCAAGCTCGCCAAGCTGATGGAAGCCCCCGAGGATGCGGCCCGCTGGAAACGAGCAGCCGACGCTATCCGCGACAACCTGGGCAAGCTCTACCACGCCGATGGCTACTTCGTGAAGGGCTTTCTGCTCCAAGAAGATGGCTCACTGGTGTATGACAATACCCTCGACATTTCCAGCCTCTACGGACCCTATATGTACGCCGGGCTGAGTTTGGACGACGAACGGCTCGTCAGTACCGCCACGCACGTTGAGGAGCGTCTGCTCAACACCAGCCCGAGTGGTGGCGTCCTGCGCTATGAACACGATAGTTATTTCCTAACCAAGCCGAAGTACCAAGGCAATCCCTGGATCGTCACAACGCTCTGGCTGGCCCAGTACTATGCCAGCACCCAGCAGGCGGCTCAAGCCCAGGCCTTGCTCCAATGGGCTCTTGACCGCCAATTGCCCAGCGGCATTTTAAGCGAACAGTTCGATCCGGAAACGGCCGACCCCTTGGGTGTGACGCCGCTGGTCTGGAGCCATGCTGAGATGATCAATACCATCCTTGATCTTAGTAGTGATCAGTAGTTAGGAATTAGGAAGTAGGAATTAGGGAGTAGGGAGTAGGGAGTAGGGAGTAGTCCTATTGTGGAGCTTATAGTGGATTTAACAAAAAAGGCACTTTTTGGAGTGCCTTTTTTTGGGGGTCGAAGAGAAGCTATTTCTTAGGTTTAACTTCGTTGCGGCCCAAGCTCTTCTTGGTCTCGGTGAATACCACAACCTTGCGCAGCTTCGGGCTGTACTTGCGTAAACTGAGTTTCTCAGGGGTGTTCATGGTGTTTTTAGTCGTGTAGTAGCGTCGTTCGCCGCTCTCTTCACTGATCATACCGATAATTTTGCGCTTTTCGCCTTTTTTGGCCATACAATACAAACCTTTTACACTTAATCTTTATCTATCTTAACAGATGTAATCTTCGTTGTAAACTCTTGGCCCGGCAATTGGTGGAACCAGCTGTCGGCCCGTAACGAGTTGCCGGCTGTTAACAAACAAAAATACCGACTGATCAGGCCGGTATTTAAGTTTTTCCTCTTGCAAGAAAAGAATTTTTAAGTGTATTTCTTTTGGATTTACGCTTAATACTGTAATAATATGCCGCTTACGTTTACTTGTCAAGTACTTTATTTGCTATCGGCACGAGGGGTGAGCGGCACGATTATCCACAGGATGACGTAGGGCACTAAGCCCGGCAGTCCCCCGGGCAATAGCAGGATGCTAAAGCCGACCCGTACAATCACCGGGTCAATGTCGAAATACTCCGCCAAACCACCACAGACGCCGGCAATCATTGTATCCGTTCGGGATCGATAGAGCTTTTTAGTCATACTGACTCCTTTCATGCTACGGCTCTATTGTCTACATCGTAGCTTACTGTCAGTATACGCTTGAACCCCTAGCTCCGCAGCGAGCCAGTGCGCCGTTACTCTGTGTTCTTACTATAAAACCCCAGCTGCGGAGCCAGGGTTTTTGCAGTACGATATGGAGCCACGATTGAGATTCGAACTCAAGACCCCCTCCTTACCATGGAGGTGCTCTACCACTGAGCTATCGCGGCACTACAACTGTTAGATTGTACCAAAGATGGGGGGTTCGCGCCAACTGTTTGGATAAGCGCTGTAGTGAATCAGTCCTGGAGAGCGCTGAATAGCAGTTGGGGAGGGTAGGATGCGGCCTGGCGGCCTTTTCCGCTGCGGCGTGCTCGGTGCACGCACCTGCGCGCGTCATATAGCTTCAAGCCGGGAAAACTATAATTCTATAAGCAGGTTTTCTCTATTTCGGCATATACTTCTGCTGATCGCAGAATTATCGCTCCACCGCACCTTAACGCCTACGGCGTACGGCTCTAGTAGCCTGGCACCTGACCAAATAAAATAGCCTGGTTTGCCAGGTATGTATATCTGTGAAGGTGTGGGATGCGGCCTGGCGGCCTTTTCCGTTCAGCCATGCTCGAAGCAAGCTTCTGCGCGTGGCTTCGCTCCACCGCACCTTAACGCCTACGGCGTACGGCTCTAGTAGCCTGGCACCTGACCAAATAAAATAGCCTGGCAGGCCAGGCTATTTTATTTGGTGCGGGGTGTAGGATTCGAACCTACGAACTCGAGGAGGGCAGATTTACAGTCTGCTGTGTTTGACCGCTTCACTAACCCCGCAGCTAGATTGTTAACCCTTGCCTGGCTTGTGGCCAGCAGTAGAAATATGGAGCCGACAGAGGGATTCGAACCCACGACCCGCTGTTTACAAAACAGCCGCTCTGGCCAACTGAGCTATGTCGGCACAACTACTGGTAATCGCTTGCAATATATTAGCTTGAAATGTTGCACATTGCACGACTTGCAATAACTGAATTAGTGTATCAAAACAGAGGTTAAACTACAACCCGGCGCGGACGCAGAATCCGCTTGGCCCGGCCGGCCGGAACCACCAGCTTCTTGAGCTGGTCGGCGATCAGGTCGGCTTCAGCTTGCATACCGTGGTTCATGTAGGCTTTGTGCAGCAATGTGAAGGTTTCCTTATTGGGTTCGAGGTCGGCGGCTTTTTCGAGTTCCACGAACATTAGTTTGGCGTTACCGAGCTTTTCCTGGACCTTAGCGTAGGCGACGTGACGGGCTGCCAGATTGTCTTCGAGCTTGAGCGACTGCTCAAACGCAACAGCGGCCTTTTCATAATTCTCGGTTTCAAAATAGATCAAGCCGAGGTTGTGCAAACTCGAGGGGGTCGACTCGATACTGGAGGCGATCTCGAAACAGTCGATCGCATCGCGAAACTCTTTTTGTTTGGCATACAAGATACCCAACCGATTGTAGGCGGCGGCGTTCTTTTCATCAATTTTGAGGATTGTTAACAAGGCCTTTTCGGCTCGCAAAAAGCGGTTTTCACGCATCCCCTGATGGGCAATATCCCACAGCTTGCCGAGGCGGTCACCGACTTTTCGAGAGACGTTAGCAAACTCATCATCATGGACGTGAGCGTTGGTGTATGCCAGCAAGCCAAAACTTGCCACAATCAATAGCTCATACATATGCTCTTAGTATAGCAAATTTAGCCGAGACGTAACATAAGGTGCGTCAGAGCCAGCTTGGGTTGGGCATTATGCTCGAGCGCGTCGACACATGCGTAACTGGCGTTCAGGATCGCTGCCCAATGGGCGAAATCTTTGCCCGTTGTCCGCTGGAGCTGCAACTCGGACATCTGTCCGAGGATGAACAACACGTCGCGGCACAGCGATTTTTGTTTGGCCAGCTCATCGACGCTCGCCAAGCGCTCAAAAGTCGACTGGCGCAACAGCTGCCGGGCCCGCTCCGTGGCCGGCACTAGCGGGTGATCGGCCTGATTTAGCAGCGCGCTCATCAAACCCGGCAGACCACCACTGATGGCTTGGACTTGGGCAATCCGTGACGTACTATGGCCGGCCCGCGTAAAATGCGCCGTCAGGGTAGCCAACGGCGGCCGCTTAACGCTAATTGTCTGCATCCGCGACCTAATCGTCGGCAGCAAGGCAGCCGGGCTCTGCGCGGTAAAAATGATCAAACTGGCCAGCGGCGGCTCCTCTAAGGTCTTGAGTAACGCGTTTTGGGCTTCGATTGACAACTCATGGCTGTCCTTGATAATAACCAGACGATTAATAACCTGTTGACCCGGCACCTTCAGGCTCAGGAAATGCTCGAGCTCACGAACCGTCTCGATACTGATAGCCTTGCCGTCCTCAGGCGCAATCTGACGCACGTAGGGGTGGCTAGACAAGCTACCGGGGGCAACACCGAGGACTTGTTCGGCAACGTACGTGGCGAGGCTGGCCTTGCCCATACCGGGTGGACCGGTCAGCAGTAGCGCGTGGCTCGGTTGGGCCACGAAAGCGGCGACCAAGCGGTCGGTGTCGGCGTGGACGACCAGGTCACTCATGACTGGTCGATAAGCCGCTCAAAAGCAACCGGTAGTTCGGCGGTAAAGGTTTGGCGCTGTTTGTTTGGCAGCGTAATTTCAAGTTCCAGGGCGTGCAAAAAGAGACGCTCGGCGGGTGGGCCTTCATAAAAGGTATCACCGACAATCGGGTGCTCCAATTGGTGCAAGTGGACCCGTAACTGATGGGTGCGACCGGTCGTCGGCATTAGTTTCAGCAGGCTATACGTTTGATTGGTACGGACGACTTTATAGTGGGTGATGGCGATTTTGCCATTACTGCCAACCCGGAAGGTTTGTGGTTTTTTAGGGTTCCGTTCAATCGGCATATCGATGATGGCTTCGGGGTTTTTCATGGTGCCCAGTACCAAAGCCATGTAGGTTTTTTTGACCAAGCGGGCGGAAAACTGTTTTTGCAGCCAGCTGAGGGCAGCCGGGTTCTTAGCGACGATCATCACGCCGTCGGTGGCTCGGTCGAGACGGTGGACGATGCCGGCGCGATCACCCGTCATGTTTGGACAGCGCTGGGCCAGCCAGGTGGCAACGGTCGGTTCGGGGTTGAAAGCACCTTTAGAGTGCGTCAGCAGGCCAATTGGTTTGTTGATAACAACGCAATCGTCGTCTTCGTAGAGCACCGGCAGTTCAATGGCCGGGATGTCAGCCAGCTCAGTTAAGGCAAAGTCCACGTCGACTGTATCACCAAACTTGACACGATAAGCCGGCTTTAACACAGCGACGCCATTGACGTTCACCCGGCCACTGCTAACTAGTTTCGAGGCCGAAGCCCGGCTAATACCCGTGACTTGTTCAGCGACGTATTGATCAAGCCGCTCATTGGGCGCTTCGAGCACAAGCATTACGGTCGCAAACCAACCGCTTGTTGGACATTGTGCAGGCGCTGCCCGGCAACTTCGCGCAACAAGTATTCGCTGGCTTCGAGTTTGTGCAAAATAACGGCGTCGTCGACGGCGGCCAGCTTTGCTTGGAACTCGACCAAAAAGTCGCTCATGACGCGAGCAACGGCGGTTTTCAGCGGCCCGTACTGCGTCTGCCCAATAAACTCGTCTTTGTTGCCACCGAGTAAACTCAGGATATCGAGCAAGTTGCTGATCCCCGGTTGGCGCATATAATCGTGCTGAACACTACCCAGGCTGTCGGTTTCGGCCGCCAGGATCTTCTTGGTGGCGGCTTCCGGACTATCGGTCAGGAAGATAACGCCGCGGGCCGAATCATCGCTTTTACTCATTTTCTTGGTTGGATCTTGCAGGTTGCGGATGCGTAGGCCCTGGTCTTTGCCGAAGAAATCATTCTGGTCTTTGACGGGCCTCGGCACCACGAATAAATCGTCACTAAACTTCTTATTGAGCCGTTGGGCAATATCACGGGTGAATTCGAGGTGCTGGGTTTGATCGTCACCGACCGGCACGTAGGTAGCACCGTAGAGCAGAATATCCGCCGCCATCAGCACCGGGTAGTTAAACATACCGACTGAGGTACTTCCCTGCACCGCGTCGCCGGTGTCCGCCGTTTTGGCGGCTCGGTCTTTGAATTGGGTCATGCGGCTCATTTCACCGAAACCCGTAAAGCAGTCAAGGATCCAAGTCAGTTCAGAATGGGCCGAAATGTAGCTTTGACGGTAGATGAACACGTCGCCATTATCGAGCGGCAAGCCGGCCGCAACAAACACCCGTAAGTTTTGCATAACCTGGGCCTGGAGCTGGGCGTGGTCAATCGGCGTCGTAAAGCTGTGCAGATCCGGCACAAACAAGTTTATTTGGTACTCACCGGCGCGGGTACGCGCCATATCGGCCATCGGCAACAGTGCGCCGAGGTAGTTGCCAATATGCAGGTCGTTATTGGCACGTAGGCCAGTTAAAATTACAGGTTTACTCATTGCTACTCATTATACCTGTTATTCCCAATTCTTGCAGCATTGCCAGCTGGCCGACGCCGAACACGGCCGGCCGGCTTTGGGCTAATCGCTCGGCCACAGTAATTGGGGTATCGGCGCGGCCGGCTTCGATGTACGTCGTATCAACGTCGACACCAAAGCTGCGCAGCATGTCACTTATGGCTTTTTCGCGCGCCTGGGGGCTCAACTGCTGTCTATCAGCTTCCATGGTATTTCTCCTACTGTCTTTGTACGGTGTGTTAGTAAAAAACCGCCTGGTTTGGCGGTTTTTTCAATGAGTTCTTTCGGGTGTATCGTTATCGATTCGGAGAGCGCACAGAGCAAACAGCCAAGCTAATGCTGGTTGTAAAAAACCAATATGCGTAGTTTACGATCTGTTGCATGGTAGGCATAGTACTGTATGCCCTGCTGGCTGTCAAGAACATCGGGTCGTCACAAGACCCATAGTTGCCTATGGGTCTTGTGTGGCCAAGTCCTCGATTGAGACTTAACGCTTGGTAAACTGGCGCTGCTTGCGGGCACCCTTGAGGCCGAACTTTTTGCGTTCTTTCTCGCGGGGGTCACGACTGAGCAGGTCAGCGCGCTTGAGCGTGCTTTTCACGTCGGCGTTCATGAGGGTCAGTGCCTTAGCGATACCATAACGGATTGCTTCGACTTGACCGTCATGGCCACCGCCGGCCACCACCACGCTGACGTCATACTTGTTAGTCAGGTCAAGTACGGCAAACGGTTGCTGTAGCTTAACGAGCAAGTAATTACTGTCGGCAAAGTACTCGGCAGCAGTTTTGCTATTAATAGTAATGGCACCTTTGCCAGCTTGCAAACGAACGCGGGCAGTCGCACTTTTGCGGCGACCGAGAGCGTAGAAGTAGTGATCTTTAGCAATTGCCATTTAAGTTACATCCTTTACAGAAATTGTCTTCGGTTGTTGCGGAGCGTGTTTGTGCTCAGACCCGGCGTAAATCTTCAGACGGTTTAAGCGTTCGTCACGGAGTTTGTTGACGGGCAACATACCACGCACGGCGTGCCAGAGTACTTTGGTAGGATCTTTGGCGAGTTGATCTTCGAGGCTGATTTCTTTGAGCCCACCAGGAAAGTGGCTGTGGTGATAGTACATTTTGTCGGTCAGCTTCTTGCCGGTGACTTTGATCTTGTCGGCATTAATGACGACGACAAAATCGCCGCAGTCGATGTGGTGTGAAAATTGAGTTTTGCCTTTGCCGGTCAGCAAGGTCGCAATCTTAGTCGAAACTCGGCCGAGCGTCGTTTCGCTGGCATCGATCAGGAACCACTCACGGGTGATTTCAGTTGGCTTAACGCTATAGGTTTTCATTATTTTGTCTCCTTTGGCGTGGTAGCGGACTGTTGAGCGACCTTCTTAACGGGTTTAGCCTCGACCGCTTTGGCGACGGGGGCATCCGAAAGATCGTCAACAAAGCTGACGCGGGCCAGCTGGGCGTTGTCACCGCGGCGCAAACTAGTGCGCACGATGCGCAGATGTCCGCTGACGCGGCCCATCAGCTTCGGCGCGATCTGGTCGACCAGCTTGTGGCCAGAAGCGACAGTCTGCAGGCCAGAAATGACCATCCGGCGGTTGTGTAAATCGCCTTTTTTAGCTTTGGTAATTAACTTCTCCAGGTAAGGCAAAACTTCTTTGGCCTTTGGGAGGGTTGTTTCGATAGATTCGTACTTGACGAGCGAATCGGCCAAGCCCTTCACGAGGGCCCGGCGAGCATCGCGTTCGCGGTGTAACTTTCTACCTTGATATCCGTGTCGGTGCATCTATAGCTCCAGCTCCGCTAATTTCTCCTTGACTTCATCGAGGGCTTTGCTGCCAAAACCTTTGAGGTCACGAAGTTCAGCATCATTTAAGGCGAACAGGTCACGTATGGTGTGAATATCATTGTTAATGAGGGCGTTGGTGGTGCGGGCTGACAAGTTGAGGTCTTCAATTGAAGTATTGAGAGCGGTTGGCTCGTCACCGAGTAAGTCGCTTTTAGCTTCACCTTCGGCACTATCCGTAGCGTCAGTCTGTTCGGCGTGCGCAATCCGGGTCTTGCCGGCCAGCGTCGTGTATTGATTGACTAAAATAGCAGCTGATTCTTCAAACGCATCCTGAGGAGTAATTGAGCCATCAGTATCGATTGTCAGCAGTAGTTTATCGAGGTCGGTGGCTTGGCCAACCCGAGTCTTCTCGACTTTGTAGCGGCAGCGTAGCACTGGGCTAAAGATCGCATCAATAGCAATCATGTCGCTGGCTTTCTTGGCAGTGCCTTCTTCGATCGTGCGGTAGCCGCGGCCAACTTCGACGGTTAAGTCGATAATGACATCGCTCTTGGCATCATCGACAGTGGCGATGACGTGCTCTGGGTTGACGACTTCAACGTCGGCGTTGGTCTGAATGTCTTTAGCGGTAATCGGGCCTTTGCCTTGTTTAACGATGCGCAGCGTCTGGGCTTCTTCGCCGTAAACGCGGAAACGGACACCTTTGAGGTTGAGCATAATGTCAACGACATCTTCTTTAACGCCGGGGACGCTGGTGAACTCGTGGGTAACACCCTCGATCTTAAAAGCGGTGACGGCTGCTCCGGAAATGCTGGAGAGCAAAACGCGGCGCAACGAGTTACCGAGGGTCATACCATAGCCACTGTGTAGTGGCTCGATCATGAATGTGGCGCTGAGCGCGTTGTGCTCGTCAATGTTGACGAGTCCTGGGGTGTGAATCAAATTTGACATACTGCTTTCTTCCTCCCTACCGTGAGTAGTATTCTACAATTAGTTGCTCTTTAATATCGGGTTCAGCGTCGTCGCGGGCGGGTAATCCGGTGACTGCGACTTGCACTTTCTTACGGTTAACTTTAATCCAACTAGGGGTATCGGCCGGGGCTGGGCTGGTTTCATCGTGACGCTTGAAATACTCGTTCTGAGTACTGTGAGCGCGCAATGT
>JBBRZI010000021.1:0-17655 GCA_038236865.1 Saccharimonadales bacterium (SeqCode) | reverse complement strand
ACCGGTTCAAATCCGGTAGGTGCCTCCATTTAATTTCGAGAATAACGTATGACAATAGAGCTAGCTGGTGGCGTGGTGTCTGATAACGATGGTCGGTTGCTACTGATCCATCGCAACACGCCCGAACTTGTTCAGTGGGAACTGCCGGGTGGAAGAGTCGAGGTCACGCGCGGCGAAGCGCCGGCTGAGGCGGTTAACCGGGAATTGCGTGAGGAACTGGGGGTAGAGGTACGCGTCGGGGCGGAGCTTGGGGCAGCCGATTTTGATCAAAACGGGCAGATGTATCGATACCGCTGGCTCGCCGCGACGCTTATTCGGGGCCGTCCGTATCCACAAGAGTCCACGCATGATGACTGGGGCTATTTTTGGGCCAGTCAAATGCGCCACCTGGATAATTTATCACCAAACATGCGTAATTTACTCAAAAAAATTGATGATGGTGAAATTCGGCTCTAAAGAGTGATAGTATTAAAGCTAGTTCCGCTAGTTTTAGTAATATGGGCGAGTGGCGGAATTGGTATACGCGGTGGACTTAAAATCCGCTGGTCTTAACAACCTTGAGGGTTCGAGTCCCTCCTCGCCCACCAACTAAAAGGACCGGCAATGCCGGTCCTTTTAGTTGGTGCGAAGGCTCGAACCCGATTAGAGAGAGCATAGCGAACGGAGGGTTCGGCAGAGCAAAGTCACGCGCAAGAGCTTGCTCTGAGCATGACTTCGTGGCGGAGCGCAACGCAGTGGAGCGATCCCTCCTCGCCCACCAACTCTCAGAATGTTGTTAAAAGCAATCTCAAAGTAACTATTCTAAGTAAGGACACCTTGACCAATATTCTCAAAATCCCCGAGTCAACCGCCACCACATCGAAGGCTGTGCCGGTGACTCCGTCAGTATCACCGGGCTGCTGGTGCTCTTGCTGACCTGTGACTTTTGGGCCGTCAGCGAACCGATCGTCTGTCCAGACCGGGCCGACGCTTGGATTGGGTTGAGCCGAATCGTCACGGGAATCGTGGCGCCATTCCAGGCCGTGACAGTCAGGGCTGTTTTGCTCATTGCTGATACGCTACCGCCCCAAGGTAGATCGTAATGCCCGACAACATTATTGGGCTTGATCAAGGTGTTAGCCGAGAAGTTGGTTTGGGCAGACAGAATGAGCGGTAGGCTATCACTGAGCGCGCGCCCAAGGTTCGGGGCACCAAGTACGGCTGTGATGACGGTGACGGTTTTGCCGTCGATAACGGCATTGCTGGCTGACAGGAAAACGCCGCCGGCTTGGTCGGTGTTACCCGTTTTTATGCCGATAATTCCTTTTGTCCCCAGCAGGTAATTCACGTTATCAACGGTCCCGACGTCCGGTATATTGCTGGCACTGGTTTGGCCGACGACGGCTGCGATAACGGGGTTAGCCATGGCGGCCTTGCCGAGCAAGACTAAATCGCGGGCGGTGCTGGTGCTGTCGGGAGCCAAGCCGCTGGCGTCGCTCCCGACTGTGGTGCCGCTGAGGCCCAATTGATGCGCATAAGCAGTGGCGTAGGCCCGGTAGGCGTCCAGTGAACCAAAAGCCCAAATTGCCATGCTGTCAGCCAAATTGTTGGCGGAAGGGAGCAGTATGGCTTGCAGCAGCTGATACTCAGTAATCTCCTCGCCGCTATAGACAGGAACGACCGAACCATCATTGGCGACGTAGCGGTTGAAGATGGCGACATCGGCATCGGTCAAGGTGATGGTTGGCCCTGGCTGGCCGGGAGCTAGCGGTTTTTTATGCAGCACACTGAGCGCTGTCAGGACCTTAATGGTGCTAGCTGTTGGCAGAGATTTCTGGGGGCCATTACTGGCTATTTCTGGCTCACCGACGAGGCCAAGGGCGGCTGAACCGTACGCCGGCCAGATAAACTTGCCAACTAGCGTGTGTGATCGTAGTTGCATCTGGGCGACGGCCGGCCGCAGCTCGGGTAGGGGCCGGTGCAGGGCGTAATAGCCATAGCTAGCCATAGCCGTGGTCAGTATCACCAGGAACATCAGCCGATGTCGTATTTTTAAGCTCATTTTCATACGTTCCTTTTATGATACATGGTAGCCCTGTCTGCTGTATACTTAAGGCTATAAATTAAAGGAGAAACTGATGTCCTTCATTGTTATCGTACTTGTTGTTATTGTCCTACTAGTTATCTTCGGTGCCGCCATGTACAACGGGCTGGTTCGTCTCAATCAGCAGGCGAGTGAAGCTTGGAGTGATATTACGGTCCAGCTGAAGCGTCGTTATGATTTAATTCCTAACCTCGTCAGTACCGTCAAGGGATACGCCGCCCACGAAGCGGGCGTATTTGAGAAGGTTACCGAAGCTCGCGCTAACGCCATGAACGCTCAGGGCGTGGCCGAAACTGCCAAAGCCGAGAACCAGTTTAGCGAGACCATGAAAAGCTTGTTCGCCGTTGCCGAAGCCTACCCAGACCTGAAAGCCTCGCAGAACTTCCAGCAACTGCAGGCTGAGGTCACCGATACCGAAGATAAAATTCAGGCATCGCGCCGTTTCTACAACGGTGTCGTCCGTGATTTCAACACCAAGCGCAAAACATTCCCCACCAATACCATGGCGGGCATGCTCGGCTTCAAGCAAGATAAAGAGTTCTTCGAGCTCGACGAAGCCCAGACAGCTGCCGTTCAAGAGCCAGTTAAGGTTCAGTTCTAAGCAGCACTATGAACCTGTCCGGTATGTAACTTGTAAAAATCTAACATGAGCATCTATGTATAGTCAGATCAGCGCTAATAAACGCAAAACAGTTTTAATTATGGTCAGCTTTGTTGTCCTGATAGCTGCCCTATTCGCATTACTGGCTGCCTACTTCGGAGGTAACCATAGCGTATTCTACGGCGGTTTAATCGGTGCAACCGTCTACGCGGTCATCACCTATTATTCTGGCAGCAAGATGAGCTTGGCAGTCAGTGGCGCCCAAAAGATTCAGAAAAGCGACAATCCGCGGTTATGGCGGATTGTCGAGAATCTGGCCATTACCAATGGTTTACCGATGCCGCAGGTCTATATTATTAATGATCCGGCTCCCAACGCCTTTGCGACTGGGCGCGACCCCAGGCATTCTGCCGTCGCTACCACTAGTGGCTTGCTCGACATCATGGACGACAATGAGCTAGAGGGTGTCTTGGCACACGAGCTGGGGCATATCAAGAATTATGATATTCGGGTTAGTATGATTGCGTTTGCGCTGACGGCGGTGATTTCATTGATCGCCGATATTTTGCTACGCATGACGTTCTTTCGCAGTGATGATCGCGAGGACAACAATAGTTCGGTCTTTTTGGTGCTTGGCATTGTGGCGGCAATCTTGGCCCCGATCGTGGCTTCGTTAATCCAACTGGCCATTTCACGCCAGCGCGAATATTTGGCCGATGCGACCGGCGCCTTAACGACGCGCTACCCCGAAGGCCTGGCGAGCGCCCTCACCAAAATCGGCCAGACCGGCAGCACCCTGAAAAAACAAAATACCGCGACTGCCCATTTATTTTTTGCAAACCCGTTACGAGGCAAAGGCCTGGCGAACTTGTTTAGTACGCACCCGCCAATTGCGGAACGGATTGCCCGGCTGCGCGAAATGGAAAGTCATGCCTAAGCTGTCACAAAGACCTACACTATGCCTAAATTGACTACACGCCCTCATGCTAAAAAAGCCAAACAGCGGCCGAGCAAATCCCGCGCGAGCTCGCCAGTGAGGGCTGTTGAGGTTAGCAGTCCTCGCGCCGCGAACCGACGGTTCTACCAAAAGTTGTGGGTTCGCCCACCGACCCGGCACCCGGTTCACTTGCCGAATGTTCTGCAGCTCACGAAAGTTTCGGCCGTAACCCTGTGGAATCACAAACGGCTTTTTGTAGGTATTACGCTCATTTACGGGTTGCTTAACATTGTGCTCGTGCAGGGGCTGGCCAATGGTACTGATGTCGGTAGTCTCAAAACGCAGTTGGCTCAAGTCTTTAGCGGACAGTTTAGCTCGGTTAGCTCGAGCTTGACGATCTTCGTTGTACTGCTTGGTTCGGCCGGCAAGGGGGCAAGCAGTTCAGCTGGAGCGTATCAATCTATTGTGGTGCTGGTGGCCAGCTTGGCGACCATCTGGGCGTTGCGCCAGGTGTTATCCGGAAAGCACCCCCGTATTCGCGACGCCTATTACAAAGGCATGACCCCTCTCGTTCCATTCATACTAGTCTTGTTGGTGATCGGGCTGCAATTGTTGCCGCTTCTGATCGGTTCGGCGCTCTATAGCACGGCCATGGGTAATGGTATTGCAGTCTACTTTATTGAGAAATTACTGTGGACGCTTTTGTTCTTTGGCTTGGCGCTCTGGAGTCTCTACATGCTGAGCGCTTCCGTTTTTGCGCTCTACATCATTACGCTGCCCGATATGACGCCTTTCAAAGCGTTGCGTAGTGCTCGTGAGCTGGTGCGCCATCGTCGTTGGACCGTACTGCGCAAAATTCTATTTTTGCCACTAGTGTTGCTGCTGGTTACAGCGCTCATTATGGTACCGATTATTATGCTCGCCACCGTAGTTGTGCAGTGGGTGTTCTTTGGGTTGACGATCTTCGCCTTGCTGGCCGTGCACGGCTATGTCTACACGCTTTATCGGGAACTGCTTAATGAATAAAGCACTGGCCGCCGAGCGAATTAATAAACTGCGCGAATTGATCAACGACTATCGTTATCACTACCACGTCCTCGACGAGTCGATTATGAGCGAAGCCGCTGCCGATAGCCTGAAGCACGAGCTAGCCCAGCTTGAAGCCCAGTACCCTGATCTTGTGACTGCCGACAGCCCCACCCAACGCATCGCCGGCCGGCCGCTCGACAAATTTAGCCAGGTAACGCATAGCTCTCGGATGATGAGCCTCAATGACGTCTTCAGCGCTACTGAGGTCAATGCATGGGTCGAGCGAATCCAAAAACTCGTTCCCGGCCAAACCCTAGAATACTTCGCCGATATAAAGATGGATGGTTTAGCCTGCGCGTTGATCTACCGTGATGGTCAGTTTGAGCAGGCGATTACGCGTGGCAATGGCTTTATCGGCGAAGACGTCACGATGAATGTACGCACCATCGATAACGTGCCGTTACAACTGCGGTCTTCTCCGCACACTAAAAAGTTCCTGGAGGGCCGTACCGAAATTCGCGGCGAAGTCGTACTCTATAAAGCCGATTTTGAAGCCCTCAATGCTGCCCGTGCCGCCGCCGATCTGCCGCTCTATGCCAACCCCCGTAACCTCGCCGCTGGCACCATTCGGCAGCTCGATTCCAAGCTAGCTGCTACCCGTCCTTTGCGATTTCGGGCCTACGACATGATACGGGACGACCCGAGTGAGTTGCCGACCAATGTCGCCACCTATAATATTTTGGCTGAACTCGGCATTGCGTTGAACCGCCAGGCCAAAGTATTCACGACGATCGAGCAGGTCATGGCGTACGGTGCGTATTGGGACAAAGCCCGCCACGCGCTACCGTTCAACACCGATGGACTAGTCATTAAACTCAACGACCGCCCACTATACGCTCGCTTGGGCGCAGTTGGTAAAGCACCGCGGGCAGCCGTGGCTTACAAGTACGCCGCCGAGGAAGCTACCACGACCGTTAAAGATATTGTCTTGAGCATCGGCCGGACCGGCACCGCTAACCCCGTGGCTGTGTTTGAGCCAGTCGTCGTCGCCGGCAGCACCGTCCAGCACGCCACTCTGCACAACGCCGACGAGGTCGCCCGCAAAGACATTCGGGTAGGCGATACGGTGATTATCTATAAAGCCGGTGACATTATTCCGCAAGTTTTGCGCGTGCTGACCGAGCTCAGGCCAGCCGGGGCCCGGCCATTTGATATGGAGCGCGAACTCCAGCGGCAATACCCCGAACTCGAGTTTGAACGCCCCGCCGGCGAAGCCGCGTATCGTATGAAGAACACCTCCGGACCGCTATTGCTCAAGCGGGCCCTCGAACACTTTGCCAGCAAAGGCGCGCTCGATATCGACACGCTGGGCGAAAAAAACGTAGCGGCCCTCGTTGATGCCGGATTGGTCCAAGACTTAGCCGATATCTACAGCCTGACCGAGGAACAGGTCGGGCAAGTCGACCGTTTTGCGGCCCTCTCGGCCAAGAACCTCGTTGCGGGTATTGCCGCTACCAAGCGTCCGCTGCTGCCGCGCTTTATCTACGGCCTCGGTATTCGCCATGTTGGTGCCCAGACGGCGATTGACCTCAGTGAAGCCTTTGATTCGCTCAACGCTCTGGCCGGCGCCAGTCTCGACGATCTGCTTGCAATTGACGGCATCGGTACCGTTGTCGCCGAATCAATCACCGCCTGGTTTGCGAGCGAAGATAATGAGCAACTGCTAGGCAAGTTTAGCCAGCTCGATGTCCAACCGCAATACACCGGGCACGTCACTGGTCGACTGCACGGCCAGCGCTTCGTCGTCACCGGTGCGCTTGATTTGATGTCGCGCGACGCGGCCGCTGAAAAAATTCGCGCCCTCGGCGGTACGTTCCAAAGTGCCCTCGGCAAAGACACTGACTACTTGGTGGTCGGCCATAACGTCGGCGCCGGCAAGCTCGCCAAAGCTACCAAGTACGGTACCAAACAACTTACCGAAGCCGAGTTTTTAAAAATTCTGCAATAAGCTACACTGACAACATGGCTCACATCAACGAATTATACGACTATACGATTACAGTTTTTATTGTGTTCGAAGACACCGTCCTGCTCGTCCACCATCCCCGCTACGACAAATGGATACCAATGGGCGGTCACATCGAACTCAACGAAGACATTGAGGAGGCTCTGTACCGCGAAATCCAAGAAGAGACGGGCCTCGACGTCGAAATACTGGCAACAAAACCGGGCATCGACTCACCAGGCACTAAGTTTATGTACACGCCAAGCTACGTTGACGTCCACGAGGCCAATCCACCGCACAAACACATTTCGTTCATTTACTTCGCAAAAGCCCGTACCAATCAGCACGTTTTGTCAGATGAACACGTCGCGATTCACTGGCTCAAGGAGTCAGACCTCGACAGCACTATGTATCAGCTATCGGCGTCGATTAAATTCTATTGCCGCGCAGCCTTACAAGCCGCCCAGCAGTAGCTTGACAGTAACCAATAATACGTTATGCTTATGGTAAGTCGTGCGCATCAAGCGGCGCTTGGCAAAATAAACATTTTACAAAAATAAAAAAGCACCCGCCGCTAGGGTGGGCGCGCACGAACTATAGAGTCGAGCATCTGCTCGACTCTATTTTTGTTTACAGCACCAAACAACGTATCGATAGGGCATTAGTCGCTGCGCGCGTTATAATGGGTGGGAAGAGCTAGCTATGATCAAAAATTATTACAAAAGCATTCGGAGCACCGAGCTCCTAGAAACCGAAGAGCTGCAACGCGGCACCTGGGTCTATGTCGAGGCGCCAACCGACAGTGAGGTCCAGCAGCTCGCCAAGCGTTTTGACCTCGAGCCCGGGAACCTCGAAGATGCCCTCGATGAAGACGAAATGCCCCGGCTAGAGCGCGAAGGCGAGCATACCTACATCTATGTGCGGTTTGCTTATCGCAATGGCCGCGGTGAGCTGTCGACCGCCCCACTCCTCATCATTTTTAGTGGCGGGGAGCACGTACTGACCATTAGCCAGGTACACTTGCCGGCGCTCGATTTCCTGATGCGCGGACGGACGGCCTTTGCGACGACGCAACGGGCGAAGTTGGTCTTATTGATTTTGTCGCACATTAGCGACCAATACGACGGTTTTATTAGTAAAACCAGTCGCCAAATTAAGGCCATTCGGTCGCGCCTGCGCGGCAACGGTATCACCAACCAAGATTTACTCGACTTCGTTACTATCGAAAACGATCTTAACGAGTTTCAATCTTCATTGCAGCCAACCAATGCGACGCTGCGCCGCTTACTCGTGGGTAAACAGATACCAATGTTCGACGAAGATCATGATATTGTCGAAGATTTATTGCTCAATAACGAACAATCCATCGAGGCTATTCGTTCAAACTTGCGCTCGATTGCCAACATTCGCGATGCCTACTCGGCCATTAGCAGCAACAACCTGAACCGGACGATTACCCTATTGACGCTGGCGACGATTCTCGTCGCGCTGCCCAACGTTTTCTTTGGTATGTACGGCATGAACGTTAAGTTACCATTCCAAGGAGCACCGTGGGCGTATGAAGTGATCGTGAGCGTAAACGTATTACTCATCAGCGGCATTGTATATGTTGCCCGCAAAAAAAGAATTATCTAAATACCTTTTAATTCAGCAGCTATTTTGTTAGAATTCATCAGCTATTGTTGTTATCTTAAATTTAGCCAAATGTAGCCCAGAAGGATTACAAGTGGTGCGACGAGGGGATATAGCTCAGTTGATTAGAGCGCTGCCCTGGCAGGGCAGAGGTCCAGGGTTTGAGTCCCTGTATCTCCACCAATTAGAAAGACCCATCTCTGATGGGTCTTTCTAATTGGTGGACCAAGAGGCGCCCAAACTCGCTCGGCGAAACCGAGGGTTTGGTGAAGTGAGAACGCGCGCAGATGCTTGCACCGATAGCTGTGCGACTAGTACAGATATATGCTTAAGCCCAAGAAAACCTGCTAATAGAAATCATAAGTTTTCCTGGCGAGAAGCTATAACACGCCGCAACGGAAAAGGACGAAGCCCGCGGCCGTATCTCCACCGAATAGTACCCAAAGACAGCAATCACCTCACCCGTCACACGCGCACAGTGATTCTTGCCCATGTAGACCCCTATAGTTGGTAAGCTCCCACGCATATTGTATAATTCAAAAATTAAGCATAAAAATTAAGCAGCCGGAGAGGCCGTAATGGAACCAAACCAAAATAATCAAAACTCAATTAATAATTTCACGCCCAATGACAACCGGCCGCAGCCGCCTCTGGAAACACCCGCACCGACCACGCCACCCCTACCTGCGGAACCAGCTGCAATCGCTCCGGTAGTACCACCAGTCTCGATCGAACCAGCTATCCCTTTCCAAGCCGCCAGCTCGTTTGCGCCACTTTCTCCGACGGCGACGATTAATCAGCCGAGTGGCGACGCTTCGGATATGCCTCCAATCGCGTCACCCCTCCCGTCATTCGCTGCCTCAGCTTACTCTCCTCCGGCCGGCGGAGCCGTGTTCGGCGATATGAGTACAGCAGCCGCTACGGCCAGTAATAGCCCCCAGCCAACTATGGGCGGCTCGACACTGCTTCCTGCTGCCACCTCCGGTCGTAAATTCCCTAAAGTCGCCGTGTTCAGCAGTGCTGCAGTTATGCTTTTAGCTCTCGGCGGAGCTGGTTATTACTTCGGTTACTACCAAAGCTCCTCGGTCGTTTATAGCCAATCTTTGGGCAATACCGGCAAAGCCTACAGTAAACTCGTGGACTACGCAGCTGTGGCCTCGGCGGTTCACTTTAAGGGCTACGTCGGTGATGGTACGTACAAAATAAAGAGCGGCGATACCACCACAGACGGCAAGCTAAGTTTTGTGGGCGACGGTTCCAATACGGACACAAAGTTTGATGTTGGGCTTGGCGTAACGCGCGTCAACGTTGAGGTCCGTACCTTCAAACAAGCGGCCAGCCCGACGCCCGATTCGTATATTTTAGCTAGCGGTATTAAGGGCCTCGGCGCCCTGACCGGTTCGGCCGAGCTCGGGACGACGCTCGACGGCCTCGACGGCAAATGGATTGCGGTTGACCATACCTTAATCGATAACCTCACAGCCAAAGCTACGAAGTCCAGCGGCGCGCCAACGGCGCCCACGAAAGACCAAGTCATGGACGGGCTACGTTCGTTCGGGGCCGCCAATCAGCAGTATGTGTTCTCGACCAAGAAAGCTACGGCGGTGACGACCGTCGTAAAAACCTATGGCGTGGAGACGATCGATGGCCATAAGACCAGGCATTACAAGGTGGCGTTCGTAAAAGCCAATGTCAAGCAGTACATCAGCGCCCAAAAGGCTGCCTTGAAGGCCAGTAAGCTTAGCGACTGGATAACCAAGAACAAGTATCAAGCTAACGTGGATAGTTCGTTCGCCGATCTGCAAAAATCGGCCGACACTATCAAATCGAGCGACACAATCGACGTCTGGTCGGATATGGGTAGCCGGGTCATCTATAAGGTCCGCGTCAGCGACAAAACGAATGCCGCCACCAACTATATCGATATGGGCCTCGGCCACCAAAAAGGCGCCAGTTACCCATTCTTCCTGAGCAGTCAGACCGGCGACGGTAGCACGACGAATAGCGGTTCGCTAATTGCGACGCTGGACACGGCCGCTAACAGTATTACCCTGAAGGCCAACATCAAAAATACGGGCCTGAGCGCGAGCGCTGTCGACGCTACCTTTACCTTCAAGCCGAGCAATACCTCCGTAAAAATAGCTAAACCGACAGGGGCCGTTAATTTGAGAGACATCTTAAATCAGCTTGGCTTGGGTGCCGTCTTGAACGACAGCGCGACGTATACAACTCCAAGCCTGAATTAACTTGGTATACTTGTAGCGTGAACGTCATTGTTAACGATCTGCTAACCCAATATTCGCTGACCGGCAAAGGTGAGCTGGTGGTGCTATTGCACGGCTGGGGTGATAACTCACTCGGCCTGGCTAAATTAAATAGTCAATTAAGTCAAAGATATCGGGTGTTAGCGCTTGATCTGCCGGGTTTTGGCGGCACACAACTTCCCCGGGAAACGTGGGGGCTGGATGACTATGCGACCTTCGTACATGATCTGTTGCAAAAGTTAGACCTGGGTCAACCGTATGCTCTCATTGGCCACTCCAACGGTGGTGCCATCGCGATTCGCGGCTGTGCACAGCAAATTATGCAGCCTAAAAAACTGATTCTGTTAGCCGCCGCTGGCGTGCGCGACACGCACTCCGTCAGACGCCTGGTGCTGACTATCATCGCTAAACTCGGTAAGGCCACGACATTCTGGCTGCCGCGGCGCGTCCGTCAAGCGTTGCGGGCCCGCCTGTACGGCGCCGCCGGATCCGATCTATTGGTTATTGCCGGCCTGCAGGCCACGTTTAAGAAAACGGTTCGCCAAGATGTCCAGGCGGACGCCGCCAAACTCAAATTGCCGACACTGCTTATCTATGCCGCCAATGATCAGGCGGTACCGGTCGCCGACGGTGAGCGCTATCATTCGTTGATCGAGAGTTCACGCCTCGAGATCGTCAAGGACGCTGGTCACTTTGTGCACCTGGATCAACCCGAGCAAGTTCAGCAACTAATTGAACAGTTTCTGGCGCTTTAATTCGTAGCGGGCTCGTAAGCAGTAGCGCAAATACGCGCTGCATGAGAAGATAGCACCATGCAAAACTTCACTAGTCTCTACAGCCCCAAGCTGCCAACCACACTTGTTTATATGCTCCAAGCCACGGAATACCAGGTCGCCCCGTATATCGCCTGGCTGCACCGTACGAATAATTTTAACGGCGTGATGCAGCGGCGGACGCTCGATAAAACTACAGCCGCTCGGCTGCTGTTGCTCGGTATTCGAGTCGGTATTGGACTGCAAATTACGCTTGGGCTGGTATTGATGTATCTGGGACACTGGCAGCAGCTAACCGGGGGGGTGTATTTTGGCTTGGCCGTCATTGTCTCCTACCCATTGGTGTGGATGTACGCCGCGGCCCTGCCGCTAGTGCTCGGCCGACAGTTGATAGTGATACCGCGTGACCAGCGTCTGATTGCCGCCGCCGAAGCAACTTTTGCAGCCCACCCCGGAGTTAAGATCGCCGTCGCGGGCAGTTACGGCAAAACTACCATGAAAGAGCTGCTGGCCACCGTCCTAGCTGAGGGTAAGAAGATTGCCGCCACACCGGCCAACAAAAATGTTTCGATTAGCCACGCGCTATTCGCGCGCAACTTGAGCGGTGATGAAGACGTTTTGATCATCGAATACGGCGAAGGCGCCCCCGGTGACGTGGCTCGGTTTGCGCGGTTAACCCACCCCACACACGCTATTATCACCGGCCTGGCGCCGGCCCACTTAGACCACTACAAAACGCTTGCGGCAGCTGGGCAGGATATTTTCTCGGTGGCCCGCGGCCTCGCGCCCGACCACGTCTTCATTAACCACCAATCATCAAGCGTTGATCCATTTCTGCAGCCGGGCTTTACCTTATTTGACACGCACCAGGCGCTTGGCTGGCGAGTTACCAAGCTTCAGACCGGCCTCGATGGTACCAGCTTTACCCTTAAGAAGGGTGCCCAATCACTGCAGCTGCACAGCGGCTTGGTCGGCCAGCACCAAGTTTCATACCTGGCTTTCGTGGCGGCGCTGGCGCTGCAGCTGGGCCTGACTAAGGCTCAAGTCCAGAGCGGTATCGCCCAGACCAAACCGTTCGAGCACCGCATGCAGCCCTACGAGCTCGGCGGGGCATGGATCATCGACGACACCTATAACGGCAACCTGGAAGGTATTCGAGCCGGCACGCAGCTGCTGAGCGACCTGGACGCCCGCCGCAAAATTTACGTCACTCCCGGCTTGGTTGACCAGGGCGGGGAAACTCAACGCGTACACATCGAGGTCGGTACGCTAATCGCGGCCGCCAAGCCCGATCTGGTAGTGCTGATGCAAAATTCCGTCACCGCTTCGATTGTGGCGGGACTTTCTGCCGCCAACTACGCTGGAAAAGTTCAGATCGAAACGCTACCTTTGGAGTTTTATACCAATCTCAAGCATTTTGTGGCGACGGGTGATCTCGTGGTTATGCAAAACGACTGGACCGACAATTACGCCTAAACCGAGCGATTGTATATACTGTTGATATGAAAACAGTAGCAGTTATTTTCGGCGGACGCTCAGCCGAACACGACGTGTCAATCGTAACCGCGCTCGCCAGCATCATTACGCCGCTGGAACTCACCCGGCAGTACCGCGTTGAAGCGATTTATATTGCCAAAGACGGCGCTTGGTATTGGGACGATAAACTTAAAGATATCAAACTCTTTACCTCGGGCGGTATTGATAAATTAATCAGTAAATCTGCTCCCGCCAGTGTGCAGTTCGACGGCGGCATGACGCTGTTTCGGTCGGGCGTTGGCCTCGGTGCCCGCAAACATCAGCTCAAAATCGATGTCGTTTTTCCGGCCATGCACGGCACGTACGGCGAGGACGGTGCCCTGATGGGGCTGCTCGATATGGCCGGTGTAGCCTATGTCGGCTGCGGAGTCGCCGCCGCCGCTCTTGCCATGGACAAGGTACTCGCCAAACAAGTGGCCGTCGCTTGCAACATTCCGGTGACCAAATTCTTGGCTTTCAGTAAGGTAGACCTGACCAAGCGATTAACTGAATCCGTTGCCCTCATCACGAAAACGCTGACATTTCCAATCTTCGTCAAGCCAGACCACTTAGGCTCTAGTATTGGCATCAGCCGGGTGACCACGAAGGCTGAGCTCCGCAATGGCCTCGAAGTCGCCGTCCACTACGACACTTCCGTAATTGTCGAAGAAGCTGTCAATAACCTCATCGAAGTCACACTGCCGATCATGGGCAATGCACTCCCCCTACCGGCGTTACTCGAACAGCCAAACACCAAGCCCGAAGATTTCTTTGATTTCCAAACCAAATACCTGCAAGGCGGCAAAAAAGGCAAAGGCCAGGCCAGCGCCAAAGGCGCCCAGGGTTACAGCCAGATCCCCGCCGATTTGCCGGAAACCATCTATACTAAAGCTGAGACAGTCGGGCTAGACGTGTATAAGGCTCTCGGTTGCAGCGGCCTGGCTCGAGTCGATCTACTCATCGACAGCCTGACGGGTGAGGTGTACTTTAACGAGGTCAACCCATTACCGGGCGGTTTGTATGCGCACAATTGGGCCAAGGCTGGTATCAGCGGTGTCAACCTCGTCCAGCAGCTCATTGCGTACGCCGAAGCGCGCCACGCCGAACGCCAAACCCTCACCACCACATTTTCGACCAATTACCTCCAGCAATTCTAGGTGACCGCCTGTTGTCGTCACTAAGGCGGTATCGTTACGTGGCCGACCCCTGTTTTTTCTGGTATACTTGCTGGCATGCAACGATACAACCCCAAAGACATAGAACCCAAATGGCAAGCCCAGTGGGAAGCCGATAAAATTTACCAGGTCGTCGACGATTCGCCCAAGCCCAAAAAATATATTCTTGAGTACTTCCCCTATCCGAGCGGTGCCGCCATGCACGTCGGTCATGTCCGTAACTACACGATTGGCGATGTGCTGGCTCGTTACAGTCGCATGAAAGGCAACAACGTGCTGCACCCGATGGGTTGGGACGCCTTTGGCCTGCCCGCTGAAAACTATGCTATCAAGCACAAAATTAGCCCGCGCGTTGCTATTGACGACAACACCAGCCGCTTCAAACAGCAGCTCATGCAGATGGGCTTCAGTTATGACTGGTCGCGCGAAATCGACAGCACCGATCCGAAGTATTACCGCTGGACCCAGTGGTTCTTTTTGTTGCTTTTCAAAAAAGGTTTAGCCTATCAAGACGTCAGCCTGCAATGGTGGTGCCCAGTCGATAAGACGGTACTGGCCAATGAGCAGGTTGAGGCCGGTAGGTGTTGGCGCTGCGGTAACTTGGTCGAGAAGAAATCACTCAAACAGTGGTTTTTCAAGATCACTGATTACGCCGATCGCTTACTTGATGACCTTGATGACCTCGATTGGTCTGAAGCTATCAAATCGATGCAGCGTAATTGGATCGGCCGTTCAAAAGGCGCTGAAATTACCTTCCCGGTCGTCGATCAGACCGTGAAATTACATGTTTTCACAACCCGACCCGACACGCTCTACGGCGCGACATTTATGGTAGTTGCACCCGAGCATCCGAACCTCGCCGGGCTCGCCACGGACGATCAGCGTACGGCCGTCCAGGCGTACGTCCAAGCCGCCCAAGCTAAGACTGACATCGAACGCCAGGAGACTGATCGCGAGAAGACCGGTGTCTTTACTGGCGCTTACGCTACCAACCCAGTCACCGGCCAACCTATTCCAATTTGGGTGGCCGACTATGTGTTGGCCGGCTATGGTACCGGTGCCATTATGGCTGTGCCGGCCCACGATGAGCGTGATTTCGAGTTCGCCCAAAAGTTTGATTTACCGATTGTGCGGGTTATTCAAAATGATGCGCCCGACGACGCCTGCACCCATGACGAAGGCGTCATGATGAACTCCGATGGCTACGATGGTCTGCCATCGGCCGAAGCCCGGGAAAAGATTGTCCAGTCATTGACCGAGCAACAGACTGGCGCCGAAAAAGTGAATTACAAAATGCGCGATTGGCTGATTAGTCGCCAGCGCTATTGGGGTGCGCCGATCCCGATTGTCCACTGTGCCGAGCACGGTGCCGTCGCGGTGCCGGAAGATCAGCTGCCGGTGGTGTTGCCGGAAATCGAGAGCTATGAACCGAGCGGTGATGGTCGCAGCCCGCTGGCGAATGTGCCGGAGTTTGTACGGACGACGTGCCCGACCTGCGCCGGTCCGGCCGAGCGTGAAACTGATACTATGGACGGCTTTGCCTGTTCGAGCTGGTACTTCCTGCGCTTTGCCGACCCGCACAATGATCACGCACCATTTGATCCAGATAAAGCCCGCGAGTGGCTGCCCGTTGATGAATATATTGGTGGTGCCGAGCACGCCGTGATGCACCTGCTCTACGCCCGCTTCTGGACCAAAGTTATGCAAGACGAAGGTCTGATTGAATTCTCGGAGCCATTTACGAAACTACGCAACCAAGGTATGATCTTGGCCCCTGACGGTCAAAAGATGAGCAAGAGCAAAGGCAATACTATTGAACCCGGCGCGTTACTGGAGCAGGGCTACGGCGCTGACAGTGTTCGCATCATGGAGCTGTTTATTGGCCCCTGGAACCAAGCTGCCAACTGGAGTGTTGAAGGCATGGGTGGAGCCTATCGCTTTTTGCAGCGCACCTGGACGCTGACTCAAGAGTTCCTGTCCAGCCAAGCCGCCCGCGATGGCGCTAGCCTCGACGATTCGCCCCTGCAAGCCGAAATTATGCGGGTCACCCACAAAACTATCAAAAAGGTGACCCAAGACTTGGAAACCATGAATTTCAACACCGCCATCGCCGCGCTCATGGAGGCCCTCAACCAACTCTATAAACTTAAGGAGCAGGATGAATTCAACGCGGCCGATAGCTGGCGCTTTACTATCGAAACGCTGCTCCAGTTAACGGCGCCGTTTGCACCCCACCTGGCCGAGGAGCTGTGGCAGCAAATGGGTCACGAAGTTTCGGTTCACACCGTTGACTGGCCGCACTATGACGCCGGCCTGCTGGTGACGAACAGGCTGACTATCGCCGTCCAGATCAACGGCAAACTGCGTGGCGAGATCGATATCGCTAGCGATACCCTCGAGGCCGACGTGGTGGCAAGTGCCCAAGCCAATGAAAAGGTGGCCGGACATCTGGCCGCCAAAACGGTGCGCAAAACTATCTACGTGCCCGGCAAAATTGTTAATTTCGTCGTCTAACTACTTGTCGACAATACGGTATTGCTGACCGGCAGTTACTTCATTGCCCGTCACGCAAAATTGAAAGGTGTCGTCCGGTAAGACACTGTCGTAGGGATGTTTCGCCTGCTGGTGAAGATTTACGAGCCTGCTATCTAGCTCACCCGCGGTTTCATTCATGTGCAGCATGTCGTTTAGTTGGTAGCCGTTCATAGTTAGTACTTTGTGTAGGCTCTGTGAGACAGAGTCTTTGACAATGCCTGTGTAGCAGGCATCATGTGACGCTGCTTCGGCTCGGCCACAACCGGCCAGTAGCGCACTGCCAATCCCGAGCGTTAGGACGCCAGGCGCGAGACGGCGAAGGGTATTAAAATTGGCCATAGTACATGCTCCGATTATTTACAAATACTATAGCATAAAACAATCAAATAGTAAATATACATTATAACAATAACGCCTGTATGCAAATTTTGGCTTGTTTTGAGGGTGTTTTTAAGATATCATTGAGTCAGAAATCACCAACCATAAACCTTGTAAGGACCGCTGCAAGATAGGAGAAATGTATCGATGGGTAAACCAAAGAAACGAACTAGCCCACGCAAAACCGGCACTCGCCGTAGCCACATTGTGCTCGAACTCGCCCGCAAAGTTAACTCAAAATCACCCGTTAAAGTGCGCACCACTAAGCGCGAAACCGGCAAAGTCGTTTGAAGCCAGAGCAATCTGTAGATAAGCACTCAATCGCTAATTTAGGAATTTAACAATATGGCTTCAAACCGTCATCTCGGTCGCATCATCGCATTGCAAACGCTCTACGAGCAAGATTTTAGGCGTGATGCCGGTGACACTGAAGTGGCGAGTGCTCAGATTATGGAGCGTAATATCGCTCGCTATAGTGAAATGGTCGATGACGTGGCCTTTATTGAACAACTCGTCAGCGGTGTAACGGCCCGGGCCGCCGAACTCGACAGCAAGCTGCAGCCAGTCGCCCCGGAGTGGCCGCTGGCAATGATTGCTCGCATGGATCACTTGATTTTACGGATTGGCCTCTATGAGCTCGAAAGCGAAGATCATGTGCCCGCTAAGGTGGTTATTAACGAAGCCGTTGAACTTGCCAAAGCCTTTGGCGGCGATAACTCCTCGAAGTT
>JBBRZI010000020.1:0-19847 GCA_038236865.1 Saccharimonadales bacterium (SeqCode) | reverse complement strand
ACTGGCGATAATATTGTAGATAACTTGGGCTCGGCTAATCGTCTCGTCCGTGACGTCACGAACGTCCCTTCCGCCTAACTCGACGTCATCACTAGGTGGTGGCAAGTGGATCAAAAACGGTACGATTTTGAGTCCACGTTCATAGTTTTTTTGTTCACGGAAGTTCCGACGTACTTGCATAAACACAATCGGTCCGGCTAGCAAAGCCAGCAAAAATATCGTCCCAAATATATAAAGTAGTGCTGTCATAATTACTACTCGCTCAACTTGATCTGCTTTTGATAGTTCGTTTCCATAAAGTCCGCGCGCAGAAAGTTCAACTCTTTACTCTGTTGGTATGGGTTATTCTGAGTTTTTTCTACAATAGCCTTGGCGCGGTTAACGTACTCTTTCTCTATCAAATCTTCGCTCTGGGTTGTGCCGGCGTCAGTTGGGTATGTTGTAGGCGCAACAGCACCTGTGCCATGCCCGACGGCATTAGTCGTAAAGCTTGGCGGCAACGGCAGCAATGTTGGCGGCACAGCCGAACTAGCGGGCCGAGTCATTTCTGCGCTAGCACGGGCCGACTCTGCCGAGCCGGTGGCGGCTTCGGGTTTGGTGCCTGCGACCGGTAATTCTGAATATGGCGGAGGCAAATTAAAGCCGGCCGGTTGGTTAGGAGATGGTGGGTTCATAGCCTATATTATACAGGTTAAACTCCATAAAACGTACCACTTAACTGCTAGCTAGTCGTTTTACTTTTACTATAGTCATAATACAAACCTAAGACGCCAGACAGCACTATCAGCACAACAACATCATGCAGTGTTAGCTGCCCGATTGACTGCAGCGCGAGCGTCACAGCCAGCAAGCCTGTCAAGTAGGCGACCGGTCGTTGTTGGCGCCGAAACCATGGGCTATAAACCCCCGCAATCGATAAAACCAGTCGCAGACCGGCATACAGCGTCGCCACGACTAGTAAAAACCCGACTATAAGTAAGGGTGCCGGCACCCGGGCGGGGCTCGTGAAACCAAAGAACAGTGCATCGATGGCCACAAGACCAATCAGTAACAAGCCTTTTTTGTGGGTGAAGATCGATCTCATATAACTCATTTTACAATACTATCCTCTTGGAGTTGCCGGTTTAAAAATAAAAACGCCGTGCTAGAGAGCCCGGGCGTATACATAGGGTATGGAGCCCGAGCAGCAAATCCGCCCATTAAAAATAGAATGTATAGCGCTTGCTGCTCATGGCTTAGACTGACCGCTCTTATGGCCTTTAGGGCCAAAAAGAGCGATGACACAACCCGTAGAAGAGAATAGATTGTAAGTAGTTTTTGTTTTTGTGACTTACCCAGTTAATCTAGCACGAGCCCTGTAAGATGTCAATCCGTTCACGCTTATTGACGATAGCCTATGCCCCGTCGGCACCGCTTATGGACACTCTTATATAGCTGCATTTATTACAGCTATTTTAATCAGTTCGATTTTTGACAAAGCGTTCGCGGATCATTTGCACCGGAGTCGCGCGGAGACTCAATAATCCCATTCATTAAGTTCAACTGATCCCACGTGCTACCAAGGCCAGCCGATCCTTGCAGCCCGTCAGCTAGTCATATATCAATCTCGCAGGAAACGACATCTGCCTGCGCCTGAGCCACGTAAAGCAACATATCGGTATCATCCGGTCTCGGGACTTAAAACCCGACAGATAAACCCATTACATAGCTTCTATCCGGTAGTGAGAGCACGTCGCGCGCGCCAGGCCTCTGGAGTAGGAGGAGGCATAACCATAGGTATGCTACGAGTGATCCGGGAACTGGTATCGTCAGATTTGGTCGTAACGGTGAAAAAGATATGTAATGGGTTCTACAGGCTCTCGTCCCATCATTCCAAAATCATATCGTCTCACCAACCATCCCGGCTCTGGCCGGCACCCAGCGCAGGTTGGGGTCCAATCAATAAAAGAATTCATAATTGTTTGGACCCCGAATCAAATTTGGGATGACAGCAGTGGAGACGTCACCATCACCCTCAGCATCAGCGAAGAACCTCAGCCCAGTTAAGCCCACCGTCATGCCGGGCTTGCTAGCACTGCGGTTAGCAGTGCTCTATGCTTAAGCCCAAGAAAACTTTTTTATGAAATTATAGTATTACTAGAGTGAAGTGGTTGCCCGGTATCAGAGAGACCTCACTTGCAAAACACCTGCCCTTCCATAGTCAATCCGAGGCAGGACTAAACATGTTTCAGTAATCCTGCGAAACCGGTGCCCTACGCTGTAAGAGGACAGACCTCTCACAGCGTAGCTAGCGCACCATACCCCAGATACAGCTCTCGGCAATTGTGAGAGGTCCGTCCTCTCACGCGGTCATCCTGGGGCTCTTTTGGGCTTCACTCTGCATGGGGCCAAGCGGCAACTCAGTGCCACGCTGACAGCATTCCCTGTGGTCGGCCGCCTATTCCTCTAGTGAGGGATAGAGCTCGGCTGCCGGCTGGGCTCGGTAATGCTCCTGTTTGGCTCTGGCTACCGGAAAGCGGTCGGGCCCAACTCTTGAGTTGAGCTGTCATACTGAACTCGATTCAGTATCCAGACAAATCTCTAGCCACGATACAGGGTCAAGCCTAGTATGACAGTGGCGGGATTATCACTGCTGTGAGAGCTAGCCCCAACTACTAGCTACCAACTCCTATCTACCAATCGTCTACCCCCCCTATTCGATTGATTACTCAGTAAGATTTTCTATTATTGGTATTTAATGCTTACAACAGGTTCCACCCCCAAGGAGTTGACCTGTTATTGAACACCTGAATCAAGGGGTTATGAGTTATGCACAGGAATATTTAAATATAAGCATTATTGTTATTGACGGGGGCCCTTGCATCTACTACTATGGGCTTAGCACCTGAACAAAATAAGTGCTCAAAAACAAAAAAGATATCAAAAAAAACAACGACTTCTCGCAAGTCGTTGTTTTATATTACAGCCTATTACTACTGTTTCCACCCCTGTTAACCAAAGATTAATTTATCCTTAAAGCAACTTGCCCTGCACCGGCCTGGGGTGTTTTAATGCGGCTCAAGCGTATGGTGCGGGTGCGATAACGGGCTTAAGGAGCTGCAACCATGAGTGCATCCGTGCAAAGCATTATCAGCACGGGATTTGACGGCATACTAGTTGATATCGAGTGCCATTTATCGAACAATCTGCCCAACATTATTATCGTCGGCTTTGCCAGTAAGTCGGTCGACGAAGCCAAGGAGCGGTTACGCGGTGCTTTTGCCAATAGTAACGTCCTCATGCCCCGCAAACGCATCACAATCAACCTGGCTCCGGCCGATATCCCCAAAACTGATAGCGGATTCGATTTAGCGATCGCTGTAGCCATCCTGGCAGCTAGCCGTCAGATACCAGTTAACTTCGGTAAAAACCAAGCTTTTATCGGCGAGCTCGGCCTCGACGGCAGCACCCGCGCCGTGCGCGGGATTATCGGTAAGATTTTGGTCGGGCGAGCGGGCGGCATTGATACGTTCTACATACCCAGCGCCAACCTCGCCCAAGCCCAGCTCGTGCCAAATGTGACGCTACTACCTGTCGACAGCCTGGCCGACTTCTATAAACACTGCAATCACACCCGGTCGCTGACACCAGTTAAGACCAAGTCAGGCACATACGAATCCGCCCTCCCTGCTGCTGCCGACTACTCAGCCGGCCTCAGTGAAGTCGTCGGGCAGCTGCAAGCCAAACGGGCTCTTATAATCGCCGCGGCGGGCGGTCACAATATATTCTTCGCCGGGCCGCCCGGCACCGGCAAAAGCATGCTCGCCAAGGCCCTGCCGAGCCTACTGCCCTCCATGAGCCGAGAAGAAATACTGGAGGTGACCCACCTGCACAGTCTGGCGAGTCATAATTACGATAAAATCATTACGGTTCGGCCGTTTCGGGCGCCCCACCACAGTGCCAGCCACGTCGCCATCATCGGCGGCGGCTTGCAATTACGACCCGGGGAAATCAGCCTGTCACACCGTGGCGTCCTCTTCTTCGATGAACTACCTGAATTTGGGCGGGCGACGCTCGAAGCCCTACGCCAGCCGCTCGAAGACCTAACCATCAGCGTCGCCCGCGCCAAAGATACTGTCGAATTCCCTGCCGACTTCATCCTGGTAGCCACGGCCAACCCCTGCCCGTGCGGCTACTACGGCACCAGTGGCACCTGCCGTTGCCTGCCGCACCAAATCGTCCACTACCAGCAGAAGTTATCAGGCCCAATTCTCGATCGAATCGATTTATACAGCAGTGTCCATGAGGTCAACCATCGAAAGCTCCTTACCCAGCCGGTCGACCCCAGTGCTGATCAGCTCGTCCGCGACCAAGTTGCCCACGCCCGTGGTTTGCAGGCCTCACGCTACGGGTCTGCCAGCAAACTTAACGCCACCATGACGAACGCCGATATCAAACAGCACGGCCAGCTGGCCAGCGACGCGGAGGAGCTACTCAACGTTGCCGCCGAACGGCTCAACATCTCGGCGCGCGCCTATATGCGCTGCATCAAAGTCGCCCGCACCATCGCCGATCTCGAAGCTTCGGCCGAGATTACTAGTGCCCACATTAGCGAGGCCCTCGCCTACCGCAGTACGGGGGCGGTCACCTCAGCCATGTGATGAGCTGACGCTTTGTCCGTCATCCCGGAGTAATTTCACAGATGACATTGATCATTTAACAAATAATTTTCAAATTCTCATTTAACAAATAGCTCGAGCCTACAATGATAAATGAGAATTTGAAAATAATTGGCAAATCGACAAATGAGAATTGATAAATACTCGCCTCCCGCAGGAGCTCAAGTTTATATCTTTTCACTGTACGAACTTTATAACTATCTCCCTAAGCTCAGATTCTTCACCTACGGCTCAGAATGTCGAGTAGCCAAACTATTCCGCTATAATGCTATTCCACTATCCAACGATTTGACCCCTGTGCCCATATCTGTTAAAATGCTAATACGAAAAAACCAAGAACTAAGGAGACACGTTTATCGCCAAATATACTCGCTTGAATGGAGACATTCGAGCCCCAGAGCTACGCGTAATCGACGAAGACGGCAAGCAACTTGGCGTCCTCAGTCGAATTGAGGCTTTAGCCCTAGCTGCCGAACGCGAATTGGATTTAGTGGAGATTTCACCAGATGCCAAACCGCCGGTTTGTAAAATTGTCGATTGGGGCAAATTCAACTACCAGCGAACCAAGCAACTGCAAAAGAACCGCAAAACTACCAAAGCATCGGAACTCAAGCAAATGCGCTTTGGGCTCAAAATCAGTGACCACGACCTTGGCGTCAAAATGTCAAAAGTCGTTAAGTTCCTCGATGATGGCCACAAAGTAAAGATCACCCTCTTCTACCGCGGACGCGAACTGGCTCACAAGGATATCGGCTTTAAAATTGCCGACCGAGTGATTAACGATTTTGGTGATACAATTGTAGTCGACCAAGCCCCCCAATTATCGGGCAAACAACTTAACTTTGTAATACGCAGTAGTGGCGCGCGCAAACCAGTGCCCGTCGCACCAGCAGTGACTCAAGAAGGAGAATCATAATGCCAAAGCTAAAAACCCACAGCGGTACCAAAGACCGGGCTCGTGTCAGCAAGAACGGTAAAGTTCGAGTTGGCCACGCCAACAAGAACCACTTTTTGAGCAAAAAGAGCAGCGCACGCAAGCGCGCCCTGAGTGGTTTAACTACCCGAACGGGTGGTGTCGCCCGATTTATCAAGCAGAACTTAGGAGTCTAATTACATGAGAGTCAAACGCGGCGTCGCTGGTCACGCCAAACACAATAAAATCCGTAAAGCCACTAAAGGCATGACCCACTCCAACCGCGCCAGCATCAAGCGCGGTCGGCAGGCCGTCACCAAGGCTTTGCAGTTCGCCACCCGCGACCGCAAGAACCGCAAGCGAACATTTCGCGAGCTGTGGAACACCCGCATTAACGCGGCTGCTCGCCTCAACGACACGACCTACAGCAAACTGATCGCCGGCCTCAAAGCCGCTGGTATCACCCTCGACCGCAAGGTCCTGGCCGAACTAGCCGTCAATGAGCCCAAGGCCTTCACTGCTGTCGTCAAAGCCACCCAGAAGTAGCGTAACTTCGTTACCCAAACTAAAAAATCCCGCCGTGAGCGGGATTTTTTAGTGCCAGACTATCTATAAGCCGGGTTTTGTAGCCTGATAAATCAGAGCTGCTAATCATCTATCTAGGCTTACGATTGCTCGCAAGCTCGAGCGGGTCTTATGATGAAATGCTAGCGGGAACTTCGAGATTAAACTCAAGCACTTCATCTCCTTGCAGCAGGCAGGGTTTACCTCTTCCACTGGTCACCCAGCAGAACTGCGAGCTCTTGCCTCGCTCGTTTCATCCTTACCCCCGCGCGGAGCGCGGCATTTATCATTCTCCATTTCTCATTTAACAAATTATTTACAGATTTGGCATTTATCATTTGAGGGCCGCCGGAGCCGAAATAGTAAATGGTATCTGACCAATAATTGAAAATTGGTAAACGGTAAATTGTTAAATACTACGTACCGCGCAGCGGCGGTTTAGTTTCTGTGGCACTTTCCCTAGGCTTAACGCCCGGTCGCCGTTAGCGACTGCCCTCCCCTATGCTGCCCGGACTTTCCTCGTGTATTGCTACACGCGATTAGCCAATAATCTGGCCCTGTAAGTATATCACCCCTGAAGTTTCCCGCCCAGTTGCCAATGCTCGGAAAATTTAATAGTAGGATAGCGCCATAGCTACAAAGATTATATTCTGTAGATGATAGTAAGCTCTGCGCTGAAGTGATGGTCGGGAGCTTTGTTACTTTGGCAATCCAAAGTAAGGATAAAAAGAAAAAATTACAGTCACGGAACTGTCTGAGTCGTGATGTCTCTGCCACTGTCATCCCAAACTAGATTTGGGATCCAAAAATAGAGCTTCTGTCTGGATACCGGTTCGAGCCCGGCATAACGAAACTCCAGATGTGTGAGAGGACGGACCTCTCACACAATGAAGTGAAGTATCTAAGCCTGTTATGGAGTAGCTCAGATCCTTCGCTGTTGCTCAAGTTGACGAGGAGAGTGGAGTCAGAATGACAGCAGCGAAGATTAGACTGAAGCCGGCGGGTTGAGGTGGGTGATGCCGAGCTCAGTGTCGAGTGCCTTATTGACCTGCAGATCAGCCAACTGGTTAAACTCACGCGGCACGTGCTGAAAACTAACGTGCTTAAAGCCGGCCACCAGTTGCTTGATCGCCTCATGGATTGGCCACAATTCCCGATTCCTAATTTTAAAGACACCTTTCATTTGATTCACCACCAACATGCTATCCATGTACACTTGCACTTCGCCCGCGCCAAGCTTGCGGCAGGCCTCTAGCGCCAACTTCAGCGCCGTGTATTCGGCCTGGTTGTTGGTGGTTATGCCCAGATACACTCCGGCTTCCATAATCACTTTGTCTTCGATATCAAGCACCACGTAGCCGCTGGCCGATGGCCCCGGGTTACCCCGCGAACCGCCATCGGCGAAGACTTTTACTTTTTCGGGGGACGGCACAACCAGCGACTTTTGAGCAGCCACTTGAGCATCAAGCAACCCATCAATCGCTTGGGCTAATTGAGTTTCCACCTCTGTGACTTGCCGTTCGCCGTTGTGATTAATACTCGTCAGCCAAATCTGCACCACACTCCACTCATTCTCCCAGCGCGGGTAGCGATGATACTCATGTGCCAAGGTTGCCACCTGCGTCATGAACGCAAAAGCCTCGGTGAAGTTCTTGAAATTAAATTGCTTATAAAGTCCATGCTTTGTTTCTTGCCACATACACATATCTTACCACGCTAACGCTTTGCTCAACTCGCCCCATGGGCTACACTGAGCTAAGGCGTAATTGCCGGGGTGTGGCGCAGTTGGTAGCGCGTACGGCTGGGGGCCGTGAGGTCGCAGGTTCAAGTCCTGTCACCCCGACCACGTTCGAAATTATTAGTTTCAATGAACTCTGACCATGGTTTATTGAGCGTTACAACAGATATAGAGCGGTCCTTTATAGTGAAGTTCAAGAAGAACTTTCTCACCAGTTCATCCAATACCAACATATCGTGTGTTTGGCGGATTGTAACACCGGTGGATTTAAAAAGTTCAAGATATTGCTGGTATGTCAGTATTGATTGTTTCAAACCCTTGCGTTCGCTAATTAACCTCTTGAGGTCTTTTTTGAGTGCTTTAACTTCGCTCTCTATTCCATCAAGGTCATAATGGTGTGCAAGTTGGGGATTGTCTCTGATAGTGGCTTTTGTGCGGTCATACTCGGCTTCTTTGTTCCCCACCTGTTTGGTTATACTAGCGATGTCACTGTCTAACCCCTTAGCCTGAACGTTAGCGTACTCTCTGGCTTCACTGACATAATGCTCGTAATTGTTTTCGGTGGTAAAGAGATGCTCGGATAAGAAGTAGCTGACGTAGTCGAGTACAACTTTTGCTCTAACGCTCTTATTTCGGAATGAGCAATCCTCAGTCTCGCAACGGTAATAATAACGAGCCTTTATTATTTCCTTTGTAGTAGGGTCTTTCCTGGTAGTAATGCCAGATGTCATGGGATTGTCACAGTAGCCACAAAAAACCATACCCCGTAACATGTCAGCTTTGATAGTTTCGCGCTGCTTAACCATAATCGAGGACACAAGCTTAGGGTCGCCCATATCTTTTACATGATTGATTTTAAGGAAATCATCGACCAAAATAACCGGCTCAAACTCATAAAGCTCTGTTAAATCAACAAAGGTTTTCCCGTAGCGAAGAACACCCGTATAGGCAGTATCCCTTAGTAATTTACTTACGCTGTCTTTATCCCACTTGTATGTTTTAGGTGAGTTACCGCGCTTTCTAACAGTGTAGCCTTGAGTATTTAGCCACTTTGCTATATCTAACTGGCTTAAGCCTTCCAGACGTTTTTCGAAAGCCTGCTTAATCAGGATAAAGTTATTACCATCTGGAAATAACTTGCCGTCATCAGAGATGTAATAGCCGTGCTTCATCTTGGCAAAATAAATACCGTCCTCAATCTTCTTTTGATTACCACGACTAACGCTCTCGCTCAAGTGCTCAGAGTATTGCTTGGAAAGCACGAACGATATGCCAAGTAGCATCTTGCCCGTAGGGCTGTTCTCGAAAGTCGATGTGGCAAAACGTAAGTCTTTTAAGATGCCTTTGTCGAGTAGGTCGATAATCTCACCAGCCTCTTTCATGTTGCGTGACAACCTATCGGGATGCCAGGCAATTATGCCGTCGACCTTTCCAGCTTTTATATCATCCAGCATCTGCCGAAATTTTGGGCGTATATCCGGCTCCTTGGCGCTACATCTCTCCTCGATAGGATTACCGATAACTCTAAGACTATTGAAGCTAACTTCGCGCTTCATGCAGTCATCTATTTGGTCTTGAATGCTGCGCTCCTGTCGCTCCTCACCCTTAGTTGATTTTCGGGCATATATAACGTATTTGAGTGTTGCTACGTCTACGTCACGACTGTCACGTACAGGAAACTGAGCTTTGAGTATTTCTAGAAAATCTTTGGGTGTGGTCTGTGCTTGCATGACTATATTATAGACTTATAGTTCGTGTAGGCTTAGGTTCATAATATAAATAACTTAAAGAGTAATTTTTATACCGTTTTTTCCTAAAACATACATAGCTTCGCCCTCTTCGCAAGTGTCTTTCTGGGCGACTACGTTTAACTTAGCCAGAATAATAGCTGCCTGGGCAAAATTTGTTTTGGGAGTTGAATGGACTCCCAGTGAAGTAAGCGACCCTTTACTCATAAAGCAAGGCTTTCTTGTGAGCTTCGCTTGGGATAAAAAATCCCAACGCAAGCGGTTTAATGCTTACATTGGGCTTGGTATCCTATATCTCTATTGGGTCGCACCGCCAACGGCCATAATGGCTGAGCGTATCAAAGGTTCGGTCATCGTTGAGAGGGTTATCAAACCAGTGCTTAACTTCTCTATATAACATTATACACGACTGCTTCTTTTAAGGGTATTACTGGGCTATAATCAGTGACAAGCCGATAAAACGGCTACGGCCTAAACTCATTGCGTAAGCAATGGGCATGGTCACCAAATCTACAACGAAGAATAGCTCGTCATTGGGTACTCTTCGTTGTAGTTGTAGCTGGAAACGGTTGCAGGGGCGAAAGCTCCGCTCAGTGGCGAGCTTTTTTAGTGCCACTATTTATTAATCCAACAAGGAGATGGTGATGAAGAAGATACTTCTGCTAATCGTTGCGTTTAGCGCTCTACTTGCAAGTGGGGCGTTTACGTATCAAGTGATTAGTTTAAAGAGTAATGCGAATGCACATGCCAATGCGTCTAGGGGCTGTGCCGATAAGATACCCGAGCAATACTATTCCCAGGGCTCCTCATATTACTTACCTTTCGATAGGTGTATGGCAAGCAAGGGTTTTAGCTCCAACAATCACTAGGCTTCAATCTATGAAAATATTTCTACAAAAAATTTGGTACATCCTAGTTTTTATCGGTTTTGTAATATTCGCTTACTACTACTTTACGCGTGGACAGGGGATGAACTTATAAAAATTTGATGGGGAAATTTAAGAGTACCCTAACATCTCACTACGTTTACCTAAGAGCGACATATAAGCCACCAAATATGGCGTGTCTACCCGCCTGATTGTAGCTACTCAAGTTAATACATCTATGGCTATAAAACTAGTCTAGGACGCTCTGAATGTTTAATTTTACGTTATGTGTATGGGTGTCTTCATACATACGGTTATGGCGCATAAGCATATCTATCGCTCTGAGCTTATTCTGGGTCTTTTCACGGGGGTTATTGATAATCTGGCTCAATTTAGCCACCAAGTGTTCTGGCTCCATTCCCCGTACCTGACCAAGCATTTCCGAGTACCACTGGGGCTTATTACTGGTGAGGTTGCGAGCCGTTAAATCAGAGAATCCAGCCTGTTTGGCGGATTTATAACAGTTACCGAATGTTTTACTGCTTGTATCACAGTAAAGAGCTATAAAGAGCCTTTGACGGGGGTCTAGGGTGGTAGCTATTCCTTGTGTATCCATAAGCTTAATTATCCGCTTTTAAGCCGTTTACTTCAATATGTTCTAATATGTATATTAACAGGGGTGGGAAAGAAAAACTTTAACATTTGACAAGCCACAAAATAGACAAAAACTAGCCTTCACCTCTGTTACGAGCTGTCTTACAACGTTCATTGTGCGACATGTATGGCAGTCATCAGATTCTTGTAAAAGGTCTATAATGTTCCATATAAACCGAATGGAGTTATCATGAGCAACGATAAGAACGTCACGCCCGACGAAATCCCAGTATTAATTAAAGGCTCAGAGTTTGCCGATAGGGTTACGGACGTAACGCCACAAATGATGAGCGATGCTGCGACTGGCGATGAAGCCGAAGCCCCGAGCGAAGAGTAAGACTTTTCGTATGACCCCTAAGGACGAAGCAGACTATATTAACCATGAGAAAGAGGAGTTTTTAAAGAGCTCTGGCACTGCTGCCCTGCAGGCCAACGAAACGTTTAGGACTCTCTCGGGGCAGCTGATACTTATTGCTGGTACGATAATTACTGTTAGTGCAGCGTTTCTAACTACTGATAGTTCTAAGATGCTAGTAGGACATTACGCTAAGTTTTTGTTGATAGCTGCATGGGTCTTATTCGGTAGTTCGATAGTTTCAGGAATTGTTAGCCTCTACTCTGATGCAAACTTCTTTGTAAGTTGGCAGAAGTATCACTTTAATCTTGCCAAAGAACTAGGCTCAGGCAAGTATACCTCGAAGACGATTAACAAGATTTACGATGAACATGAACGCCCACGAGATAGAGGTTACCTGATACCCCTGTATATACAATTTGTGCTCATGGGTTTGGGCGGATTACTGTTCATGATACTTATCATTCATCTTGAGCTGAGAAAATAGCCGCCAAAGCTATAATAGACACATGGACTTAAACATGGACTTCAAAGCGCTTAATAAAGACGTTGCAAACGCTGTAGCGACCGTTCACAACGAGTTTGTTGACAAAAAGATGCAGCTAACCGGCGACCCTTACGAAGTGGTGTCGTTCATAGCCTTTGAGCTTGGGCGTGACTACTTTAAGGGCGCAAGGCTAGTGCTTGAGGATGGCGAGCTGCTTACCGGCACATCAGCCGTTCGGTCTGGTTTAGAGAACGCCGCTGACCTGTTCTTCATCTATATCGACAAAACTAAGTCAGCTAAGCGGGCTAAGGCATATGTCGATAGCATAAAGACATACCGTGATGAAATGATAAAAGCCAAGCTAGACCTTGATGCTGGTAATAAAGTTGGCAGTTACAGCATGAAACAGGTTAACGCATGGACGACCTCCACTATCACTACCCGAATTAATGCTGCCGGTATTGCTATCTCTACTACGTACGACATGCTCAGCTATTTCTCACATCCTAACCCCGCTGCAATAACGTTTCTGGGTAATCCTCGACTGCTCAAGGGACAGCTGACCATTGTTCATCAGGCTAATTGTGTAGGCGCGTTAACGCTATGCTCTATGGCAATCCGACACTGTAATTTAAGCTCAGTTACATCAGCAGACCTAGATGCTATCAGCGATAAATACAAATTAGGGTTAAAGTTCCAACCTCTGGTTTAAAAGATTATCGGGTAGGCTTGCATGGCTGCTAACTTCGGTTTTTCAATAACTTTCGTTTCTCTTAAGCACTCTAATGTCCGCATTGAGTTTTCAGGTTCTGAGCAAATGTATTTAAATAGTTCAAGTAGCATACGTAAATCTCGACCACAATAAAAACTCCAAGTGGGATCACTTGGAGTTTTTACATTAGCCTAGCTTATAATGAAGTGTTGACTACTTAGGCTGTTCGGCTGCTTTTTGCGCAAGACTGAGCAGGAAGCCACCATCTGCGCGAAGCTTATTAGCCCGCATTCCTTCGGCCTCTGCTTTATCAGGAAGACCCTGCTGAAATAGCACATCGGCATTCATGGCTGCAGCTTCCGCCATACTCGCTAGGGCATCCCCTTGAACATTACCGCCATAGGTATCATACACAGCGTTGAGGCGGCGCTCCGTGAGCTGTTCGGGTGTTGGTTGAGTTTCTGCTGGCACTGCCATTTGTAGTTCCTTTTTATTCGTGAATACTACCCATACAGTAGCATAACATCCACGTTATGTCAATATAATACAATTCATAAAGCCGGGCGCCGAGGTGATCTACCTGTGAAAAACCCAGGTGGGAACACGCACCGAGCAACCACGGTCGCTCGAAATATTGCACTCCCTAATGACTAGTATCAGATAATCATTACTCGGCCAGAAGCATTGCTGCCTACCCGGCTACACTTATTATACTAGGGTCGCGTGAGATACGACCGTTCCATAGTTTATATTACGGCAAAAAGTTCAGGACGAGCTGGTTGAGGTGAATGAGCACCCCGCCCAAGCCCCCGGCGAGCACCAGCCCAAAGATGATGAACAGCCCGATTGGCTCGATTTGCAGCATAAACCGCTGGAGCGCTTCTGGTGCAAATGCGTAGAGCACGCGCGAACCATCGAGGGGTGGGATCGGCAACAGATTAAACACGAATAACGCGACATTGAGGGCGGCAAAGATACCCAGAACCGACTCAATACCGGGATGGCCAATGCCGATAGCGTTAGACAGTAGCGCAGCCATAAACGCCAAGACCAGGTTAGATAGCGGACCAGCCGCTGCAATAATAGCCGCCCCAAATTCATCATACTTAACGTTACGCGGATCGAATGGCACCGGTTTGGCGGCCAAGATCGGCGCCCCAAACAAAAATATCGTCACAATCGGCAACGCGATGGTCATCATAGGATCGATGTGATTTAGCGGGTTCAAACTGAGGCGGCCTTCGCTCTTGGCGGTCTCATCACCCAGTTTATAGCCGGCGTAGGCGTGCATGAATTCGTGAATGACGAGTGAGACCAAAATAGAAACTATTATCACGACTAAGTATTGCAGTGTAAGGTTTCCGGGCATTCATCCAGTATAACATCTAAGAGCTGTTGACTCGAAGTCCGAAATCCGTTAAAATAACAGATTGAATCTAAGTGAAATTAAGGACCCCTATGAACAAGTGTGAACTCACCGGCAAAGGCAAGCAATTCGGCAGCAATGTCAGCTTCTCGCAGCGCCACACCAAGAAAGTTTGGAAGCCTAACTTACAAACCAAAACGATCGTCGTCGACGGCCGCAAAATCACCATGAAGATTAGCACCCAAGCTATTCGTACCCTCAAGAAAAAGGGCCTCCTCCCAACTACCTAAGAACCTGTTCATAATTTCATCATCTGGCCTGAAATCACCATCTTTGGCCCAAATCTGTCCTTGTCTCGTCGGTGTACCTAAAGGTACACCTCCTCAACCTGAACAGATTTTGCCTCAAAACTGGGTAATTTCAGCCTAGAAGAGAGATTATGAACAGGTTCTTGGCCCCGGCGCTTAGCGGTAATTAAAAGACTCGCTTTCCAACGAGTCTTTTTTGATTGCTAGGTTCTTAAGACTTCTCTAGGATGACCAGCTGGGTGACTTCACTAAGTTCACCGGGCTTAAGCCGTAACTTTGCAACCCGCTCTCTTGGTTCCATAGCGATGTCTTTCAGTGCACTGTCGAGATCGGCTTGAGGCACCGGATAGTTTAGGGCCTTATCGGCGTAGTGCGTCGGTATGACCAGCTTGGGTTCGATAGACTTGATGATTTTTAGGGCGCCAAGTGGATCGGTTGTATAGCCGCTGCCGCCAACTGGCACAAACAGGACGTCGACAATGCCAATCGCTTCAAGCAAATCGTCGGAAAGTTCAGGATAGATATGGCCCGTCACCAGCACGCTGGTATCACCGGCAATCAGCTTAAACATCGTCGCTGACTTTTGGCCTTCCTCATCCATATGGCTGCGGGTTGGGATGCCAATCACCGAGATATCTGAGACTTCGTATTCACCGGGCATATCAATCATTAAGCGACTGGCCGGGTGTGTCTCCGCCGGAAACGTGAACAAGCTCACATCCTCCGACTTCGTCACGCTTTTAACACCGAGCTCAGCCAGGTTGTCGTCGATGACAACGCGCGCGTTCTTATAACTCAGCGTGATGCAGTTGGCGCCAAAAAATTGTAGATCCATCTATAAACTCCCTTTATCTTCTAACAAATTATGTAAATCAACAATTACCTGCTTTTTGGCCTGCTCGATTGAGACGGCAAAGCGATCCCTAATCTGCTGGCGATATTGAAAATCAGCTAGGCTCATCACCGTGTAGCGGATGCTCTTGTTTTCTTTAGTTTCAAGTTCGTCGATAAACTTCTGGAGCGCTGTCGGGTTGACCTCGCCGACCAAAAAGAAGTCGACTCCAGCAGTTTCATCGCGGGTGAATTGCCCGGTGTAGACGGCCAAGTCAATATGGCCGACGTTTTTGAGATTGCTGTGATCGGGAGCCTCCTCGACAATTGGGCCATCGGCCACTTTTTTAGCAGCCGTCTTTTTGACCCCCCCGCCAAAAATCGCGTGCAGTGGTTCGTAAAACTCAAACTTCTGATTCACTTCATAGTAGAGCTTGTTGTTCGTGCTTTCAGATGTAATGATCCCGATGCTGAGTAAATTGCTGAGTTCGCGCCGAACTGAGTTAATCTGCTCATCGATCTTACGGGTAATTTCCCGGACGTAAAACGACCGGTTCGGATTGCTATAAAATAGCTGTAACAGCTTCACACGTGTTTTGGACCCAAAGAGTTGCTCAATCATGTTTCCATTGTAACAACTTATAGCCACATATGAAATGTTATTTGTTCAATAGTGTTGTCACTAACTCTACAACTGAGGTTGTTTCTACAGGGGTATTTAGCCAATGAATACTTTTGTTGCGCTTGAACCAGGTGCGTTGGCGTTTGGCTAAATCAAGGGTTGCCTTGATAATCTTAGCCCGCGTCACCTCGAGTGATTGCGTGCCCAAAAAGTAGTCCCGCCACTGGCTGTAGCCGACTCCTTTGAGCGCTTCACAGCCCCAGCCATAGCGCTCGGCCAGGTCGGCGACTTCGGCCGCAAGCCCGGCAGCGAGCATGTGATCCACGCGCTGAATTATCCGTGCCCGTAACACCTCGGATTCCGTACGCAGACCAATCATAATAGTATTGGCGCGCATAAGCTGCCGCGTTGGCTGGGCGCCACCGGTTTCAATCAGGCGGATCAAGCGCCGCTTGTTCCTGACATCGACGTCCCCGAGCTCAAGGCCTAGCTGGTGGATTTGCGCCAACAATTCGGCGTTGTCTAGGATACTCAGACCTTCGCGGGCGGCGCGGTCGCCTTCCGGCAAAAACCCGTAGTCATATATAATGCCGTCAATATAAAGCCCGGTGCCACCAACAAGGATCGGCAGCTTGCCGCGCGCTGCAATTTCATTAATTTTATCGATGGCCAAACCTTTGAAGACCGCAGCCGTAAAATCTTCACAGGGGTCAATAATATCAACTAAATAGTGCGGCACGGCCGCTTGGTCCTCGGATGACGGCTTAGCGGTGCCGATATTGACCTCCCGGCGCACCGTCCAACTATCGGCACATACTATCTCGCCGCTCAATTGTTTAGCCAAATCCAGCGCCAATGCCGACTTACCCGAAGCCGTCTCCCCGACAATCACGAGCAGTGGCGGCACCGCCTGTCCAACTTCTGTCACCCCGTTCACGTCAATCACCACTACTGCCTCCTCTACTAACGTCTCTACTCGTCGTACTCTTCTTCTTTAGTTTTTAGGGTTGGTGGCCACCAAATAAGCTTGAGGACATCAACGGTCAGATCATCCGACACTGTGTAGCCTTCCCCCTCGAGCACTTGCTTGTGGCCGGAACGGCCGCCCGGATAGCCCGCCGCTAAGCCGCCCTGTTTATTGACGACACGCTCCCAGGGCAGTTTAGGATTACCGAAGTGGGCGATACCACCGACAATCCTCGAAGCCCGAGCATTACCGGCCAGCGCCGCCAGCTGGCCATACGTCATTACTTTGCCCTTGGGGATCTGTGCCACGAAGGCTTCAACCCGTTTTCGAAATCCAAAGTCACTATCTCGCATCAAAATACTCCTTTACTGCTGGCCAATCCGGGCAGCGCGTCACGTTGGCTGGAAGCTGCTCGGCTCGGTTCCAAGGGTAATCGCCGAACAATATCGTCTCAATACCGAGCTCAGCGCCCGCCAAACAGTGCTTGAGCTGATCATCGATCACAAAGCTCACTTGATTACTGGCAAACAGCCCGGCTTTGGTGCGTTTAAACAGAGCCTCCTCAAACGGACCGTCAAATATTCCCGCAAACAAAACGTCATCAAATATTCCGTCGTAGTGGTCAATAATCCATTGCCTGGTGAGCTGCTCAACTGAGGAGCGCCGCGAGGTAATTACGATTAATGAATAGTCCTCATGCAAGGCCGTGAGCACCGGCAACGCCCGATCATCGTGGCGGTAGCTCGCCAAAATCCCTGAATCATGCAATTCGGCTGCCCGCCGCCCCGTCTCTGCTAAATCGGTCTTCCACAGCTCCGCCCAATGCTCGTGATAGTCCTCCGGCCGTAGTGACGTGCCGTAATGCTCATTGCTGTAAGCGGTAAACCCCTCGGCATTGGCCGCCAAGACGTCGTCTATGTCGACGGCTATAACTAGTTTCTGCGTGATTGGCATGGTCTACCCCTGGAGTGACGTTTTAAGGACGCGGGACTTGGCCTCGTTGCGCACCGTTTTAAGGAACTCGTCTAGACTGATAGCGGCTTGATTCTCGGACACAGCCATGTCCTTGCGAATGCGCGGCACGACCGCTTCGCTGTCTATCTCTTTTTGGCCGATCACTATGGTGTATGGCACCCGCAGCAATTCGGCGTTCCGAATCTTTTTACCGACGGATTCGCTGGCGTTGTCGACTTTGGCGCGCAGACCGAGCTTTTTGGCAGCACCCAATACCTTTTCGGCATAGGCGACAACATCATCTTGCTGATTGAGGGTGATAATCCTGATCTGCTCTGGTGCCAGCCAAACCGGAAACCGCCCGGCGGTGTGCTCGATATAGACGCTCAAGAAGCGCTCAATCGAACCCAGGAGCGCACAGTGGATCATGACGGGCTGCACTTTGGCACCTTCCTGATCAGTGTATTCGAGACCGAAGCGTTCAGGTTGCACAAAATCAAGCTGGACAGTGGCAACCTGGTGCTCGCGGCCGAGCGCATCAGTTACCATGAAATCAATTTTCGGGCCGTAAAAGGCAGCTTCACCGGCCTGCTCATAATAGTTAAGTTCGTTCGCGATAACTGCTCGCTTCAGCTGCTCTTGAGCAGTTGACCACAGTTCAGCCGAGCCAAGGTAGGCATCAGAGTCATCACGATAGCTCAAACGAACGCGCAATTTCATATCAACTGTCGCATAGAGTTCACTGGCCGCAGCTAACAGATTGTTGATTTCGGTCTCAATCTGATCATTCCGGCAGAAGACGTGGCTATCATCCTGAGTAAGTGCCCGCACCCGGCTAAGCCCCCCCAGTTCACCAGTCTTTTCATCACGGTAATCGGTCGTTGTCTCTAGATAGCGTACCGGCAGGTCACGATATGATCGTGGCTGCGAAGCGTAGATACGGGTATGGTGCGGGCAATTCATCGGCTTCATGACCAGCTCGTCACTCGTTTCTTGGCTCTTGACCAAGAACAGTTCATCACCAAACTTAGCCCAGTGACCACTTGCCTCGTACAGGTCCTTTTTCGTTATGTGTGGCGTCCAGACTTTTTCGAAGCCATAGCGCTGGCGCAAGCTATTAGAAAAATCCGCTAACTCATCGCGCAGAACCGTGCCGCGCGGCGTAAACATTGGCAGCCCGGAACCGACCATATCAGAGAAGACGAACAGGTCGAGCTCTTGCCCCAGTTTGCGGTGATCGCGTTTTTTGGCCTCCTCAAGCATCTGTAAGTGCTGGTTCAGTTCATCTTTAGTAGCAAAGGCTACGCCGTAAATGCGTTGCATCTGGGCGTTTTGGTCATTGCCCCGCCAGTAAGCCCCGCTCACCCGCTGGAGCTTAAACGCACCAACTTTGCCGGTCGACTCGACGTGAGGGCCGCGGCACAAATCCGTAAATTCCCCGTCTTTATAAAATGAAACCGTTTGAACTTGAGTGGCGCCCTCGGCAATCGTGCCCAGTTCGGCCGCGTTGAGATCCTTCGCAACCGTGGTGCCGGCTCGCTTCAAATCATTGAGCAACTCTTCTTTGTAAGGCTGGCTGGTCTCAACCGCCCAGGCGATCGCCTCGTCAATCGGCTTTTCGGAGCGCTCAAACGGCACGTTGCTGCCAATCACTTTGCGCATCTCGGCTTCAATTCGCTTAAAGTCATCCTCGGAGATTTGAGCCTCGCCCAGGTCCACATCATAGTAGAAGCCATACTCCACCACCGGGCCAACGCCAAACTTGGCTTCCGGCCACAACCGGGCCACCGCCGTCGCCATGATGTGCGCCAGTGAATGCCGCACTATGTGTAATTGGTCTGATTGGTCTGCCATGGTTGCTCCGTTGCTTAATTACTTTCAAATAAAAAAGGAGACGCTTGCTATTAAATACTCTCGCAATTGTATTTAATAACTCGCGTCTCGGGCCCAGATATTGCTATCAGGCTGTTCCACCGAAACATTTCACTTTTCCTGATTCACGTTACGTACGTTCAGGCTTGCCGACGAAGCTCCATGGGTGGTGATGCCATTTCTTCACTCACCCCTAGTGTACTACATAATCCTATTAGTCAATAATCGTTGT
>JBBRZI010000019.1:0-21433 GCA_038236865.1 Saccharimonadales bacterium (SeqCode) | reverse complement strand
GTCTTTGAAGTTCAAGTGTATGGGCTGAGGCTCACCGTGGACTTTGCTGATTTGCAGATCCGGCAAGAAGCAATTCATACTGTGTCGCCCGAGAGTCACGACGACTTTGGGCTGAATCACTTCTAGCTGGCTCTGTAAATACGGTAGAAACGCTTCTATTTCGGCGGGTAATGGATCACGATTGTCGGGTGGGCGGTACTTAACGATATTAGTAATGTAGATGTCTTTGCGCTCGAGGTCAATTGTTTGCAACATTTTGCTTAAGAATTTCCCAGCCGCACCGACAAACGGTAGACCCTGCTCATCTTCCTTTTTACCTGGGGCCTCGCCGATGAACACGATGTCAGCATCGGCGTCACCATCGCCAAATACCAATTGGGTGGTGCTCGCCGCCAGCTGCGGAGTAACTTGATTGCTCAGTATCTCCTGCTTGATAGCGTCGAGTCGTTGCTGTTTACTAAGTGCGACCATGGCCAAAACTCCAGATTAACTTAGCCAGGTTTTGAATACAGCCACACAAGCACAACAGAGCGAGAGCGTACCAGAGGAAATTACCGCGATCAACTGCTAACGAGCCGAACCCGTAGGCACCTATCCCCTCGACACCGGCGAATATGGCTAGGCCGATTCTTGTCTTGTGCCAGGTGTCGAGTGTATGCATATCACGAGTCTTTTACTTGTTAAGTTCGCGGGCGGCGGCTTTCATAGAAAGCTGTAGGCGGCCCCGCTCATCGATGGCGATGAGTTTAACGGTGACTTTATCGCCTTCTTTGAGGACGTCGCTGGTCTTTTCGACCCGCTCTTCGCTAATTTCGCTGACGTGCACTAAGCCGTCTTTGCCGGGCATGATCTGCACGAAAGCGCCGAAGTCGAGGACGCTGACTACGGGACGGTCTTTATAGATGGCGCCAACTTCGGGATCCTCGGTAATCATGCGGATCCACTGCTTAGCGGCCTCGATACTGTCGCCGTTAGGGCTGGCAATCATAATCATGCCGTCGTCTTTAATATCGATGGTCGTGCCGGTTTCGGCGGTGATCTTTTGGATGACTTCCCCGCCCTTACCGATGACTTCACGAATCTTGTCCGGGTTGATCTGGATAGTTTCGACCCGTGGTGCATATGGGCTCATCGTAGCGCGTGGTTCGGCGATGGTCGTCAGCATGTGCTCTAGGATGTGCATGCGGCCAGTCCGACCCTGCTCGAGAGCTTCCTTGAGCGTCTTGACCGGCAAACCGTGGACTTTCATGTCCATCTGCAGCGCGGTCACGCCCTTGCTCGTACCAGTTACCTTAAAGTCCATGTCACCAGCGAAATCTTCGGCATCGGCGATGTCGGTTAGGACGTACGTCTTGTCGCCGTCGACCATTAGCCCCATGGCGATACCGCTAACCGGGCGCTTGAGTGGGACACCGGCGGCCATCAGAGCCATCGTACTCGAACAAGTGGCAGCCATGCTAGTTGAACCGTTTTGAGACATGATCTCGGTGACACAACGCATGGTGTAGGGGAAGTCGGCTTCAGCCGGCAATACTGCCGTCAGGGCGCGCTCAGCAAGATAGCCGTGACCGATTTCGCGGCGGCCAGGGCTGCCCATGCGGCGGACTTCGCCAACGGTATAACCGGGAGCGTTGTAGTGGTGCAAGAAGCGGCGTTCGCCTTCGCGCTCCATCGTATCGACGAGCTGCACAAAGCTGAGCGGAGCCAGCGTCACGATGTTTAAGGCTTGGGTAAGCCCGCGGGTAAACAAGCTCGAGCCGTGGGCTCGCGGCAATAAATCAACTTCTGAACTGAGATCACGAACTTCGGTAAAACCACGGCCGTCCGGTCGGACGCCATCTTCGACGATACCTTTACGGACGTCGTTGTGGACGGCCATCTGGAAGGCTTCATCATAGTCGCTCTTGAGTCCTGCCCAGACTTCACCGAGCTTGTCGGCGAATTCGGCATGCATATCGTCGCGTAGCGTCTGTATCAACACGTTTCGTTCGGGGTAAGGTTTGCGCAAATCTTCGCCGAGTTTGCCTTCGAGCCAGGCATCAACCGTCGTCAGAATGGCTGGATCGGGTAAGCTGAGTGTAAACTCTTGCTTGGTAACGCCGACTTTGTCGGCTAACTCTTGCTGTAGGGCGATAGCGGGCTGCATAGCCGTAAAGCCGTACTGCAGCGCGTCGGCAATCACGTCTTCGGTAACTTCGCTGGCACCGGCTTCGGCCATCATAATACCGTCTTTAGTACCGGCAACAACTAGGTCGAGATCTCCTTCGCTGAGCTGTTCGGGCGTCGCAAAAGCGGTGAATTTACCGTCAACCAGGCCGATGCGTAGTCCAGCGACTGGGCCGTCAAACGGTGCACCGGTCAGTAAAAAGGCTGCACTCATGGCAATCATGGCAATCATGTCGGGGCGGAAGCTCGGGTCCATGCTAAGTACGGTGGCAACACCCTGCACTTCTTGGCGGTAGCCTTTGGGCCACAGTGGGCGGATTGGGCGATCAATCAAACGGCCAATCAATATTGCGTCGTCGCTCGGGCGGCCTTCGCGCTTAATATAACGGCTACCGCTAATCTTGCCGGAAGCGTACATTTTCTCTTCGTAATCAATGCTGAGCGGAAAATAGTCCATGCCACTGATGCTCTTCGGGCTAATCATCGCCGTACCGAGCACAACGGTATCGCCGTAGCGCACGATCACACTGGCGCTGGTACGAAAGCCAACGCGGCCCACTTCTAAGCTGAGCGTCCGGCCACAAAAGTCCGTCTCCACTTTAATAATATCTTTACCGCTAGGATTAATGGTTTGACCCAATGTAGCCCTCTGTCTTTCTGTTCAGGTAACTGTTCGTACGCTCGAGCAATGTTCAAATATAGAGCACTCGCCTTGTGCTTAAAGCGCGCAATATATCTGTTGCATTGCCAAAGTGTGTTACCCAGAGACGTTAATGTGCACAAGCTGGACCCCTCGAATCTCGAGGGATCAATGTCTATGCAATTTAGCGACGAATGCCGAGTTTAGCAATCAAATCGAGGTAGCCCTGACTGTCACGCTCAGCGATGTAGCGCAGTAGACGGCGGCGCTTGCCAACCATTTGCAGTAAGCCCCGGCGGGCCATAAAGTCGTGCTTGTTAATCTTGAGGTGCTCGGTCAATTCTTTGACGCGAGCGGTCAGTACGGCCACTTGAGCACTCGAGCCACCGGTGTCTTTGGCGTGGACTTGGACATCTTTGATAATAGCTAGTTTTTTCTCACCTTTAATCATATAGCCTCTATAGTACCAGATTGCCACCCCTTATGCAAGGCAGCAATTGTGTTCAAAGACTAGCGCTGCTCGGCTGGGCTTGTTTGTCGAACAACTAAACGAGCTTCAGCTGGCTTTTTGCAGCTACCGACAGACTCGTATAGGTAGTCCAAAGCTCGGGTGCTTTATCGGCAAAAGCCGCTTTAACCTCCGACAACAGCGTCGAAGCGTTGTGCTCGTCGAACCAACCCTTTGAAAAAGCGCTACTCAAAATTGCTTCGGCGGATATATCTTTTTGAACATAGAGCCCGTCCGCAAATAATGCGAGCAATTCGGCGGGCGTAGCGGCCTTGCTCACTGCGTTGTCGAGCGCTTCTAGCCCGCGGCACAGTCGGGCTTGCGTATCTGGCACTGGGCCGTTGCCCAATTGCTTTACGAGCAAACGCGGCAAGGCATAGCCAGGCAGAGTGGCCATGGGCGCCATCTTGGTACCATAGGTGTCAGGGACTGACTCGGGTTCGTATGGGCCGACCGGCTCAGCGGATAGCCTGGACACTGGTGACAATAATTGGGCCGACAGGTTCGCATTAACCTCACCGGCTGTACGGGCGATAAAACCAAACCACATATTGACTTGCCCGTAACGGCCGAGCATAGTGGCCGGTCCGCGCTGCGGGTCGGGGTTAGACGGGTCGGTAAGTTCGTTCACCACCGGACAACCATCGGCCCAACCGACAATCCGGGCTTGATCCCGTACCGCCAGCGCCTCAAACGCCGGGTCATTGAGGGCGGTGACAAAGCTGCCGCCACCAAACGCTAAAGATTCTTTGTGCATTATTATATTTTACATGTTTTGAAAGCTTTTGTCAATATTTGGCGTATCGGTGTGTTATGGTTCGCGGGTTTCGTGCTGCTTGATGGTGTCGGCAATCACTTGTTGGAGCTGCTTGAGCTCATCGAGGCCGTTGAGGCGTACAGCAGCCACTACGTCGGCGCTGGTCTCAACGTCGGTTTGCTGACGGATCTGGAAGAACAAGAGGTTGGCTATCCCCTGCTCGTTGATCATAACGATGTTGCCATCAGTGGCCACAACAGGGTGTTTGTAGTTAAGTTGTAGGTTATTTGGCTGCATAGGCCTCCTTATTCCTTGCTAATGATGTCCCCCTTAGTATAGGCCTACACTCGCAAGCGTTCGATAATTTTTTGCGGATCGAGCCCTTCGACCTGGCAAGCGTCCGCAATAGCAAACTGGCCGACCCGCGTCCGCCGCAGCGCCGTGGTGTAGGCACCGCTACCAAGCGCTCTGGCGATATCTTCACTGAGCGTACGCAAGTATGTGCCGCTGCCGACGTCGGCGCTGTAGGTGATGAATGGATAGCTGTAATCGGACACGTCGAGCCGGTGGATATTTGCCGGCCGCGGTGCCATCGCGACGGCTTGACCGGCACGCGCTAAGGCATAGGCCCGCTGCCCATTGACCTTAATGGCCGAATAGACCGGGGGTATCTGAGTTATTTGGCCTCGAAACTGCTCGAGCACCGCCAGTACGGCCGCGGCGGCTGGAACCGCGCCGGGCACGGGACTCAGCTCGCCTTCCGGGTCGCCAGTAGTGCTCACCGTACCGAGCTGCATTGTTACTTCGTATGTTTTGTCGGCTTTGCTGAGCGTCTGGGCCTTACGCGTGTACTCTTTACCGATCAGCAGCACGAGTAGCCCGGTCGCAAATGGATCGAGCGTGCCGGTGTGACCAACTTTGCAGTGTTTTGGCTTTTTGCCTTCGGCGGTAGCAACAATCCGGCGTACATAATTAACGACATCGAACGATGTCCAGCCGGCGGGCTTATCGACGAGTAAAATTCCTTGCATGGTTCTAGTGTAGCCTATGCCCGCCGGAGCAACACACGACAGCTAAAGTTTCGCACCAGCAATGGCTACTACTGAGGAGGATTGGGCGGCGTTCCAAAATTGAAAGGAATTGGCGGCGGTACCGGTGGTGGCGCAGTGGGGTCAGTCACACTTGAACTACTCGGCGGCAGCGATTGAGGCGGCGGCAGTACGACATCTCCATAACCAGTTGGCTGCGCGACTCCTGGAACGGCCGGAATGACCTGTTGTAGCGCATCGGTAAAAGCTGGGCTCGGTTGGACCATCTGAGTAAAATCGACTGGGTCGTGCAGGTCCCCGCCGAGCGGCTGGGCGTTGAGCGCGGCGATTGGTTCGGGAAGCTCAGGCGACGTGTCATTGAGCGCCCGCATGACTTCATCACGGGCCGAAGTAACCTCAGTCGTCAGATGCGGGCTGTGTACCGATTGCTCGATATCGGCCAATGTTTCCGAGTCATCAGGCCAGCGGCTGGGGGGCTCGGGCGAACCATTGTGTAAGGGATCTTCATACGGTGGCACCCAGGCCGGGGGTGGTGGCGTGAACCCAGTCAACAACGGTGTTGGTTGAGTTGATTGGATTGGCACCGGCGCAGCGAACGGGGGTGGTGGCGTGGCCTCGACGGGGGCAGCCGGTTGGCTGTCACGACTAAGGAGCGGAGCCTCATTAATGCTGGGCAGCGACAGCGGATCAGGGCTTGGTTCGGAAATTTCATATTCAGGGCGACTATTGGCGGTGAGCGTGCCGCCCATCATCGGCGGGTCGACCACAAATTGGGGGGCTGGTGATACAAACGGCGCCGTCGGGTCGACTGGATGGTCGTCGGGGTCACTCGGTTTGACGTCACCGATTAAACTGATCTCATCTGTAAACTCAGGTTCAGCGAACGCCGGAGCGACGACGATGTCTTCGTTCAGCTCTGGCTGGGGCAACGCCTCGGGGTTGTCCGATTCATGACCGATTTCGAGCGTGCCCGGTTCTGGCTTGGGCACCGTTGCCGGCTCCGCCGAGTTGGCTTCGCTGGCGACGAGTAGTTGCCCATCCATTGTGGGCGCTTCGAGCTTGCTGGCGACAAGCTGTTGGTTAGCACCGGCGGCCATGAGCGCAGCACTGACGCTCATCGTTTGCGGGGTAGTTTTTTCGTTACTGAACCGGGCGGTTTCAGCCACTATGCCCGTCAGCAGCGCGGTGGCGATTTGACCATCAATCAACTCTTTATTGAGCACGACGACGAGATCATAGACCAGTTCGGATAAACTGCTGGCGGCCGAATCGGTCCAGTTAATGCTCCCGAGGCTTTCACCGCTCCGCGTATTGATGCTACTCACCACGGCATCGTGCAGGATGCGACCATGGCTCGTGATGGCGTCGTCAAGATCTTCCTGGCGCTGGACGCCGAGCGCAATCACCACATCAACATTAAAATCGCCCTGGCTAAATTCAAGATCAGCTTGCGAAATTGACGTGCGATACGGGGTAATAAATATACGCACCATTTCATCCTCGACCTTGTAGCGAAGCTTGTCCGCCTTGCTCTTATCGAGGGCAATAATAAAGTCACGCAGTGAATCGGTCGTTTTTTCGAGCGTACTCTCGGGATCCAGGAACTCCATCGTCGACGGTACTTCCCCGCTGAACACGGCCGTAGCGTGCTTGTTAAACTTGTTGAGGAACAAAGATAGGCCGACACAAGCCGCTAATTGGTCAACCGACGGATTACGGCTAACCGTCACCAAAATATTAGCCGAGGAACGGAGTTTTTCGACGAGCTGATTTTGAGCGCTGTCCATAATGTTTGTCTTTACTTTTTAGACTTTTTGATTTTAGGCCTTCTATAGCCCAGATTATCATAAAGCTTACGCCTTGTCTACAATATTTAGGAAGTTACGTACAGAGGAAAGCCAGTCAATTCCGGCCCAGCGGGTATTGCAGCGGGCTTGCCATTCTTTACAAAGAATGCTTGCCTCTGTATAGTTGAGTTTCGAGTAGTAATTAAGCTTAATCTAAAAGGGAAATAGAATGCCAATTATCAAATCAGCCAAAAAGCGCGTCAAGGTTTCGAACAAAGCCGCCGTGCGCAACAGCAAGACGAAGCGAACGCTCAAAACCGCGCTCAAGAGTTTTCACGCTGCTGTTACCGGTAAAGCCAAGGACGCCGGCGACAAGCACGCCCGGGCGCAAAGCGCCGTCGACAAAGCCGTCAAAAAAGGCGTTATGCACAAAAACAAAGCCGCTCGCCTCAAAAAGCAAGCCGCCGTCAAAGCCAAAGCCGCTGGTGTCAAGCCAACCGCCAAAGTGAAAAAAGTAGTCGCTACGAAAAAAGTAGTCGCCAAAGTCACTCCTAAGAAAGTTGCTGCCAAAAAGCCTGTTGCCAAGAAAGCACCAGCCAAAAAGCCTGTTGCCAAGAAAAAGTAAATTTGGTTTTACGACCGATAGCCAGCCGCCCTTCCGAGGGCGGCTTTTCGTGTACGGCGCGGCGTTTAGGCCGCCAGTTTCAGTAGGTAGTGGCTCAGCGCTTCATCAACGTCAATGGCCTCGCGCTTCATCCGCAGATCGATCAGCAATAAATCGGCAATCAGTAGCCTGAGCTTGGCGAGCGTAAGTTTTCGGGCAATCCCCTGACTTTTACTCACAACGTAAGGGCTGAGTCTGGCTTCTTTGGCAATCACTTCAGCCGAACGCCCACCCGCCGCCTTAATAATAGCCAAGACGTGTAGCTGCCAAGCTATCATAGCAATGATCTGAGCCGGCTCAACTTTGAGGGCGCGCTGCTCGGCGTACAGCTCAAAAGCCCGGTTCAGATTCTTGGCAAACACCGCTTCGAGCAGCTGGAAGATCGTGCTCTGGGGCGCTGCTTCGGTGAGTGCATCGATCGTCTGTCGGCTGACCGTAGGCGAGCTGAGCAACAATTTCTCGAGTTCACTACCCAACGTCAGCTGATTCGTCCCTATCCGTTCGACTAAATAGTTCGCATCTTTGGCGCTGAGCGTTCCACCCCGGGAGGTCGCCTGGCCGGCCAGCCAATGGGCAAGCGCGTACTGATCGAGTTCGCTGCATTCCTGATAGGTTGTTTTGGACTTTAAATACTTATAATAACTCGAGCGCTTATCCACCTTTGGTTCAACAATAATGACATCGGTGGTGTCGGGCACGCCCTCTAACAGGTGGGTAACTTTCTCGGTAAACAGTTTGTTGGCACTCGGAGCACGTAGGATCACCATTTTTCGGCGTGCCAAAAACGGCAAGCTGGTGATAGCTTCCAAAATCTTGGGTAACTCGGCTTCCTGGCCATCAATTCGCTCAAGCGCCAAGTCGCCGTGCTCGGCCACAAAACCAGTCACTAACGAGTCAAGCTCGTGCTGAACAAGAAAACTATTAGCTCCGGCTATCGTTCTAATCATACAGTCTCTATTATGCTGAAATTCGGCCATAATAGCGAGGGCAGTTGCCCGCCTGTGTAGGGCCCGAACCGTTGCCCAACCGACCCGCAATTTCAATTTTGACCCCTGATATGGTATACTATTTTTACAAGTATCTATGTCTCAAGTTATTATTGTTTCTAACCGACTGCCCATAACTGTCAAGAAAATAGACGGTAGTTTATTGTACGAAGCTAGCATGGGCGGCGTGGCGACCGGCCTAAGTTCTTACGTTAAAAACCGCAAAAATAAATGGATTGGTTGGCCGGGAATTCCGAGCGAAGAACTGACCGAGGCCGATAAGCGTGCCGTCACCCGTGAGCTGGCCAAGCGAAACTGTGTGCCTGTTTTCTTGGGGCGAAAAGACTTAGCTGATTTTTATAATGGTTACAGCAATAGCCTGCTTTGGCCCGTGTTCCATAACCTACCCCTCGACGCCGAGCTGCACAACGAACGCTGGTGGAAAGCCTATCGTTCGGTCAACAAGACGTTTGCGGCGGCTGTATTTGCCGCCGTCCAAGCCGACAGCATTATCTGGGTGCATGACTATCAGCTCATGCTCCTGCCCGAAATGCTCAAGGCCGAGCTGCCGCACAACTCGATCGGCTTTTTCCTGCACATTCCGTTCCCCACTGCCCGGTCGTTTGCTAAACTCGGCGAAAATGCCCGCCTCATCAAAGGACTGCTCGGCGCTGACCTAATCGGTTTTCACACGAAAAATTACGTTAAGAACTTCTTGAGTACCGCCCAATCACTCGACCTCGGCGAACCGGGTGACGGTCAGTTGATCGTTCTTGATCGAGCGATTAGGGTAGTTGATTTCCCGATGGGGATTGATTATGAAAAGTTTGCGAGCGCCCGCGATCTGCCGGCCGTTAAAAAATCTGTCAAGCTGCTCAAACGAAAATATAAAGGCAAACGCGTGATCGCGGCCGTCGATCGTCTCGACATCAGCAAAGGTTTTATCGAACGGCTCAAAGCCTACCACGATTTTTTGGCCGCTAACCCCAAGCTACTCGGTAAAGTTATCTTCGTGCTCGTCGGGGCACCATCGCGGGGCGAGATTGCTGCCTACCGGAAACTGTCTGAGCGCGTCGAGACTATGGTGGCGGCTATCAATACAGAATTCTCGACCCCCAAGTGGCAGCCCGTCGAATACATCGACCGGGCCATCCCCTTTGAGGAAGTCAGCGCCCTGTTCCAAGTCGCCGACATCGCGTTTATCGCTCCCCTGCGCGACGGCATGAATCTGGTCGCCAAAGAGTTTATTGCCAGCCGCCGCAAGAACGGTATTTTAATTTTGAGTGAAACTGCCGGGGCCGCCCAAGAGCTGCAAGATGCCCTACTCGTCAGCCATAAAAAACCAGCCAGCCTGGTTTTGGCGCTCGAACAGGCCATGGGCATGCGCAAGCGCGAAGCCGGCGGCCGCTTTAACCGCATGCAAAAGCATCTGTCAACCAACACCGTGCACACCTGGGCCGGTGACTTCATGAAGACGCTCCAAAAACCGCTGGCCAGCACGCCGCGGCTGCTGACGCGCACCCTATCGCCAAATCACGAGGCCAAAGTCATCAAGCAGTACGAACGCGCCCGCAAACGATTGCTCCTCCTCGACTATGACGGTACCCTAGTGCCTTTTGTCGGCCACTACGCTGCCTCCAAACCGCCCCAATCTCTGCAGACCTTGTTACGTAAGCTATCGACTGAAGACAAAAATGATGTGGTGTTAATCAGTGGCCGCTCGGCGGCCGATTTGGATGAGCGCTTCGCCGGCTTACACCTCAACTTAGTCGCCGAACACGGCGCCATGACCAAACGCGCGGGGAGTAAAAACTGGCACACGCTGACTCGAGCGGAAAGCCGTTGGAAACAACAAATCTTACCGATCCTGTACAAATACACCGCTATGACTCCTCGGGCCATCGTCGAAGAAAAGCCACACTCGCTGGTTTGGCACTATCGGCAGTCACCCCCCTACTTTGCTCAGAAATACGCCGTCGTGCTGAAACGAGTGCTGAAACCAATCTTGAAAACCTATGGTCTGGCGATCTTTCAAGGCAGCCAAATTATTGAGATCAAAAATCCCTCAATCAATAAAGGCTCGGCTTTGCAGCCTTGGCTCAAGAATAAGTACGAGTTTATGCTCGTGTTGGGCGACGACTATACCGACGAAGACATGTTCATGGCCATCCCGCCGTCGGCTAGTAGTATTAAGATTGGTCGCGGCCCGACTGCTGCCAAATACCGCATTACCGACTCAAAGCAAGCCGTTAAACTCCTGCATCGTCTGTCATCGCACTAGGCACCGGGTTTGCCTGACAGTGCGGGCAAGTGTGTGTCCCGCGCCCGGCGACGCGGGTTTTGATAATCGGCGTACCGCAACGTGGGCAGGCTTGACCTTCGCGGCGGAAAACACTGGCAAATTTGAGGTAACTACCCCGCCGCCCCTCGGCATCGACATAATTTTTATCACTTGAACCGCCCTGATCAATGCTCAGTTGTAGGATTGCCCGAATGCAACCATAAAGCTCCTTAATCTTATTTTCAGGTACGTCAACTACTCTGAGCGCAGGATGAATTTTCGCTCCCCACAAACTTTCGTCGGCATAAATATTACCGATGCCTGCCACGACCGTCTGGTCCAACAGCGCGGCCTTGATAGTTGTATTTTTGCGCCGCAGCAACCGTTCGCGTAACACGCTCGGCGTAAAGTCAGCCCCGAGCGGCTCGGGCCCGACTTTCTTGAAAAAAGCTAAGTTCATAACCTCGGCTGTTGGCAGTAAACGTACCCAACCAAACTTACGCTGGTCGTTAAAATAGAGCCTGCTCCCATCTGTAAACTCCACTATGACCCGCGTCGTTTTAGCGGGCAGCTCCCCGACGAGTGAGTCACTCGGATGCCCCGCTCCAAAAGCAACGCCCTGGCCCCGAAACACCAACTGCCCCGTCATTTTAAGATGAATCACGAGTGAGTAGTGCGTCGATAGTGCAATCATCAGCACTTTCGCCCGGCGCGAAACCTGCACGACCGCTGCTCCGACTAAAAACGCCTGCACCTCATCCGGCGCATTCGGAAAGCTCTTAGGGGTATCGCTCGTCGCGCTAGCGATAGTCCGGCCGGGCAACAAGCGCTGCAGGCCAACGGCGACTGTTTCAACTTCTGGTAACTCTGGCATACAGCTATTGTAGCAGTCCGCCTGCAGCTACGGCCGGTGACGCCGTCGCCATAAGTTCCCCTGTACACGCCGGTCGCAGCTACTGTACCATTAGGTATATGGCCGATTCACTCTTTAGCATCCTCACTGGCAAAAACTTCGATGTGCCCCCGGAGGTGGCGAGCATTAAGAAGTACGTGCTCGACAAATATAACTGTGATGTAGCGGTCGTGGTGCGCGAGAGAGATATTATCGTAACAACGGCCAGTTCGGCCCTCGCCAATAGCCTGCGCCTGTGTAGCCCCGATATGAAACGGCGCTGTCAATTAGAAAAACGCTTAGTATTTCGGATTGGCTAGGTCAGGCTGTGGCGGGCTCAGGCGGCCAGCAAAGTCTGCAGCTCATGCCTTAGCTGTGCATCGCTATGATAGACAATCGTCTGCATACCCATATCAGCCGCGCCTTGGCAGTTGCGCTCGCTATCGTCAATCAATACGCACGAGCCAGGCGGCTGGTCAAGTCGGTCAGCAATCAGATGGTAGACTCGCTCGTCCGGCTTAGCCAAACCGACTTCAAACGAAAAGACACACGTATCAAACAGCGCCAGTTCGGCCGCCGTTAAGAATTTCTCACGCACCCAGTTCGTTCCAATATTGCTCAACAGCCCGATTTTATACCTCGGCTTGAGATCTGCAATATAGGCAAGAAGACCAGTGTTTTTATGAAGCCCGCTGACCAGCCTGTTATCGGCGTAATGCGGGCGCTGACCGGTTAAGTCGTGCATGGCCTGCCTGAATTCACTACGCGACAAGTGCCCGGTATCGAACACTCGAACAAGCGTGTTTGCGGCTGCTTGCTGAGACGCTGGCAAACACCCAACAAACGCCTGCGCCGGGTCAACCGCCAGCACACCAAAGCAATCGAAGATAATCGCACCCATCATGTCGCCAGTATACGCGGTCGGCTAGGGTTGCTGGTTCAGGAAATGGGAAGAAATAGTGCTGTAGTCTGGTACCTGATTCTGGAAGAGAGTCAGCGTCAGCCCGAGCGCGCCGAGATACGTGGTCGGTTTACCACAACTCGTCGCCCACGAGCGAATCAGCTTCTTTCCGTCTTTCATAAATTCAAATACGTAGCGATTACCGAGGGGGCAATAGCCGGTTTCGTTCTTCAGACTCGGGTCCGCATTGCTTTTTGTAAAGCCGGCGTGGCTGAGCGCGCTCAAGAAGTTGTAATAGCCCGCTTCGGTATTGGCGTAGTTTTGCTGATAAGTCACGCTATTGTTGTACCCGGTTATCGTCTCGATCGTGACATTATTTTGGTCGACGGTGATCTGGATCTGTTTGTGAATCTGTTCGGCGTTAATTGGGCCATCGTTCGTTAACCGGGCCACGGCATTAGTTACCGAATAGCTTTGGAGGGATTTCGTAGTTTGGGGGGCCTTGGCCTTGCCGCCGCTCTGCACAATGATGACTATCAACAGGATGAGTAGTCCGATGGTAACCAGGAGTCCAACAAGATAGCGCATGTGTACCTCTTAAATGTAATAATACTAGGCATATATTAGCACTATTATGCATTATTTGCAAGTTTTGGGCTTGGTGGCTGCGCACCAATCAAAGATTAATTTCTACTAGCCAATCATGACATAATGGAACCATGAAGTTAAAGTATGAGACTGCCGTAGCAACCTTAATTCAGTTTGTCCTCCTCACGTTCTTAAATATTGCGACCGGGCTGAGCTCAGTCGTCAGCGAATGCCACAAAGACAGTACCAACTGCGTGAGCAACCTACTGGTATCGCTGATCTTTTTCTTGCTGATTTCAGTCTGGTTTGGCTTTATTTGGATACTCGGCTTTGCCGCCCAAGACCGTCGCAGCAAACGTCTTGCCCGCGTGCTGATTGTGGCTGAAGTATTCATTGCCCTTATCGCCCTGTTCAATGCCAAGCACCATACGAGCGTCCTTAGCCTGGCAACCAGCCTGATCGACCTGGTGCTCGCCAGCTGGGTCATCGCGCTGGCCTACCGCCTCAGCCGAGCCGACGGTGGCCGCATTATGTCAAAACCCCGAGCCCGTCAGCGCCGACATCCGACCACGCCGAAGTTATGAGTCTCCGCCGCCCGCCTCGGGAGACAGAAAAAAATTGGGGATGATTAATGTACCGGCAAATCCCGGCAGACCCCGTTGAGTGCGCTCGTCCTCTGCCGTCAGAAAACTCCCGCCTAAATTAGCATGCATCTCAAGCTCGCTAATACCCATTTGAATATATCCACCACCATCACCGTTGGCTATTAATTCTGCTGTCATACCCGCCCCTCCGATTATGTTTCTGAGACGTAAGGCACTTCAAAAAACAACCGGCCAAACTAGATCTCTGTCATGGGATTCTGGCAGAATAAGCGTAAGCTGTCAGTGAAAAACCTTACGAACTGTCGCTCAACCACCGACTAGTTGCAAAGACCGCTCTGTGACTTTACGAAGGAGCTAATTGTTTTGTCAGTACACAACTGCTGTCTAACGTCTAAGCTCTGGGTAGCTCGTTTTTGTAGGTTGTCGAGCTTGGTTGCTTCGGTGTGCACGTAGGTAATGGCCTTAAATAATAACACCGCCGTAACGGCAAAACTTGCCAAGATCAACAACCCAAAGGTGGTCACCATGAAGTTGAGAAGTTTGAGTTGGCGGCTGACTTTTCGCAGAAGTGCGTCATCCATACGGCTATTATAACTCTCCCCAATTGGCGGCGATAGTTGCATCGACGTCCAAGCGCACCGGCAACGTATAGACTTCTTGCATGGTATGTTTGAGGAGTTCGGCGACCGCGGCAGCATCGGAAGCCGGGCATTCAAGGAGAATCGAATCATGAATCTGCAGTAGCATGCGACTGCGGGGGAATTGCTCACTCAGTAATTTGTCGACTTTGATCATCGCCAGCTTCATCAGATCGGCTTCGGTGCCCTGAATCGGCATGTTAATAGCCGCTCGCTCGGCGCCCTGGCGCACCATAAAATTACTCGATGTAATGTCGGGCATCGGACGGCGGCGACCAAACAGTGTTTCGACATAGCCGTCTACCCTAGCCTGCTCGAGTAAGTGGTCCATGTAATCAAATAACGGCTGGCGGAGCTGCTTGTACTTGTCGATGAACGCTACCGCCTGTTCGTGCGTCATACCAGTAGCACTGCTGAGGCCATGCGGGCTCATGCCATACAAAATGCCGAAGTTGATGACTTTGGCAGCCTGACGCATGCCTTTGGTGACGTCTTCGGGTTCACGACCGTAGACCTGGGCGGCAGTCGATTGGTGGATATCGGCACCGCGGTTAAACATCTCAATAAGCTCGGTGTCGCCCGCCAGTACCGCCGCCAGACGTAGCTCGAACTGGGAATAATCGGCGCTGACCAGCTGGTTGCCCGGCCCGGCGACAAAGGCCGTCCGAATATGGCGGCCGAGTTCGGTGCGGGTCGGGATGTTCTGTAAATTCGGATCGGTACTACTCAGGCGGCCGGTTTGCGCGATCGTTAAATTGAACGTGGTGTGCAGTCGCGACCGGTCGTCGACTAATTTCGGTAAGGCGTCGACGTAGGTGTTCTTGAGTTTGGCGACTTCACGATACTGCGATATCAAATCAATGATTGGGTGCTTATCGCGCAACTTATCGAGCTGTTTGGCATCAGTTGAGTACCCAGTTTTACCCTTTTTGATGCCGAGGGCTGGCAACTTCAAGTGCGTGAACAATATGTCGGCGAGCTGGGCTGGGCTGGCGATATTAAATTCTTGTTCGGCGTGGCCATAAATTTGCTGCTCCAGATCAGATACTGCATCATCGATTGTGGTAGCAAACCGGGCGAGGTATTTTGTATCGAGTGCTATGCCGGTATGTTCCATCCGGGCGAGCACCGCAATAACGGGCCACTCGATGTCGTGCGCCAGCGCCGCGAGCTTTGGGATAGCTTTGAGATCTTTAAACTGTTGCCGATAGAGGGCGGCAATGACGGCGATACTTTCGGGTGCCCGCGTCATAAAATCCGCAGTGTCGAGGTCATCGAACGGCGAACCATCGTACCCCAAATCGGCCTGAGCCAGTTCGGTTAGGGTTTGTTCGCGGCGCAGGCTATTGAGCAAAAAAGCACCGACGAAAACATCGTGGGCGACGACCGGCAAAGGCACGCCGAGTTCCAAGAACATTTTATAAGTCGCTTTCACATCGTGCCCGATCACTGGTGGCAGCGACGACAGGTTGGCTTTGATATTGCGGGCACCGATCTTGTCGATATTAATCGTGTAAACGTCGTGACCATCGACGCTCAGGATCAGACACTGCGGCTGTTTGCCGTGCTTGCCGGCCGAACGCGCGTGGACAAACACTTGATCGGCGGTGTCCAACTTGAGAGCGGCGAGCTGTTCGGCCGAATCAATCAGCTGATTTTGACCGACGGCCAGCGCCGAACCAGTCGAGGTGTTACCGGGCATACTTTGGGCAGGCACTTGCATGACTCCCGGTAACTGGCGGACGAGCGACCGAAATTCAAGGCGCTGTAACAGGTTCTGAATCTTGGCCGGATCGACCTTGGTGCCGTCCACCGCCTGTAAATCGAGTGGGATTGGTGCGTCCGTCCAAATCCGAGCTAATTCTTTACTCAAATAGGCGAGGTCTCTACCGGCTTCCAGCTTGCGACGGGTCGAATCTTTGAGGAGGGCGAGGTTGTCATAAATATTATCGAGCGTTTCGTATTGCTTGAGCAGTTCGAGGGCCCCCTTCTCGCCGATACCGGGCACGCCGGGGATATTATCTGAGCTATCACCCTTAAGTGATTTCATGTCGAGAAACTGGTCGACCCGGATGCCGTATTTGGCCGTAAAACTTTCTGGGGAGTAGAGTTCAATATTACTCAGGCCCGTCTTGAGGGCGTAGACGTGAACATGTGAGTTAATGAGCTGCAACATATCCATATCGCTGGTAATCAGCAACGTTTCGATATCTTGGTCTTTGGCTTGGATTGCCAGCGCGCCCATGATGTCATCAGCCTCGTAGTCGTCGAGCTCGTAGAGCGGCCAGCCGAACGCTTCGAGTAATTCGTGCAGAACGGGTATCTGGGCTTTGAAATCGGCCGGGGCCGGTTTGCGGCCGGCTTTATATTCCGGATAGAGCTCGAGCCGGCGCCGAATGTTGGTCTTTGGTTTGTCCCAGGCAACCGCGACGTAATCAGGTTTTAAACGCCGAATAACTTCCAAGGCCATCGTCGCAAACCCAAATATACCACCCGTCGGCGTACCGTCTTTGGTGGCGAGACCGGACATGGCGTAGTAGCCGCGGTAGAACACGCTTTTTCCGTCGATAACCACCAGCTTTTTCCTGGGGTGAGTGGCCATTTGTGTCATAGCTAACAGTATAGACTATTTTAGGTGCGGTAGTCGCGCAGCTTGGCTAAAATAGTGGGATCCTGCAATTTTTTCATGGCCGACATATGGCGATGCCTAATGGTCTGTCGAGTACTATTCTGGTTGGGGTGCTCCGCGATTTGCTGTAGCGTCCACGGTCGGCCGTCTAGTAAGCCGGCCCGAAGCGCAACGACCTCCGCTTCATTCTTTGTTAAGTTGAGTGCCAATACGTCGAGCAAATCACGGCGCAACAAACTTAACTCAACTCGTTCAAACTCATCACCAGAGCCAGGGTCTTTTATTAATCCGCCGATAGTATCTGCGCCATCTACGCTCACTAGTTTGTCGAGGTAAATCGGCAATTGGCCCCAGCCCAGTAATTCCTGGACTTTTGGTTCGACTATCCCCATATGGTGCGCCGTTTCGGCCACGGTCGGCTGTCGGCCCGACAAAGCCGCTAATTCGCGCTGAGCCCGAGTGGCGGCATCTACTTGGATTTTAATAGCCGCGGCAATGCGGATAGTCCGACCATTTTGTGAAACCGCATAACCGATGCTTTGGCGTATCCACCACGATGCGTGGGTACTAAACTTGTTGCCACGGGTGTAATCAAACTTGTCGACTGCTTTACTGAGACCCAGGCTTCCCTCTTGAATGAGGTCCAAGAATTCCACCCCGCGGCCACGGTAGAGCTTGGCGATGGAAACGACGAGGCGGAGGTTGGCTTCGATAAAGTGTTGCTTAGAGTCGTCACCATGACGCCCAATCTCAACGAGATCGGCCGGTAAATCGACGTGGTCGTCTGGCTGTCTGGCTGAGTACTCCCCCAGTGCGACAGGATCTGCCAACAATTTCTTGGCGTACAGACCGGCTTCGATGTCTTTAGCCAGGCTAATTTCTTCCTCGGCTGACAGGAGTGGTATTCGGCCTATCGTCTGCAGAAATTGTTTGATGCCGTCGGTAGTGTGGGCCGGTATATCGAGTTCATCGACCGGTAGGTCTTCGCCCATAGCATCGTCAGCGAGCACCGGCGGAGTATACTCGGCAGTTCCGGGAGGAAGAACGTTAGCGTGGCGTATGGCAATTGTACCCAAGCCGCCCACCAGCCTAAGCCGCTCAGGCTGGGCGGGCGGATTGCTACTATCCTCAGAGGCTCTTTCGAATTGTTGCGCGGTCATAGTCTCACTTTCAGTTTTATTATTGTAAACACGGAGCTGGTATCATGCAAGCGGTAGCAGATTCGCGAGGGCGCCCCACCGTTACGCATACCTGCCCATGAGTAATTAAGCGTAGCTCGATGTACTTCCTCCCTCCTATGCTTAGCTACCACTTAGATATCCCCAGTTATTCAGTTATCACGGAGAGGTCCTCAATGAATGGAGGCGCTCACCGCAGTTTCGCACCAGAGCCGGCATTTGTTCCGTCACCTGACAGGATAAACCGCCCTCTTGTTTTCTGAGAGTCTGCACCCTATCCCCGCTCTCCCAAGGCTAAAGTTTAGACCCGACTAGCTCTTATATAGCATCAGTCAGAATCATCCATGGCAGCTAAGGTTTGATTCATGCCAACAAAAGCAAATTGACCAGTATAATGCTTACGTATGGACGATTATAAACGCCTGAATTATTACCGTCTAAGCGCCGAAGAAGTTCTGGAGCAGCTACACAGCCAGCCCGGCGGGCTCAGCCATAAAGCAGCTGCCACCCGCTTAGAGCGTTTTGGCACCAATACCCTGCTTCGCACCAAACGCGATAGTGTATTGGCGACATTCCTGCGCCAGTTCAAAAACCTGTTGGTTGCCATGTTACTGGCGAGCACGGCGTTATCGTTTTATCTTAAAGATTTCAAAACCGGTTCAATCCTACTTGCCATCGCGCTGCTGAATGCGGCAGTCGGATTTTTCCAAGAGCACAAAGCCGAGTCATTAATGACTAGTCTAGAGCAACTGCTCGTACCTCAAGCCAAAGTCCTGCGGGGCGGCAAGCTCGAACAAGTCGACTCAACTGAGCTCGTGTTGGGTGACGTCATCTATATAGAAGCTGGGGACAGTGTGCCGGCCGACGTGCGCGTGCTAGAGGAAGCCGAGCTAGCCACCAACGACTTTGCCCTAACGGGGGAAAGCAACCCAAGCCGCAAATTTGTTCACGCCATTGCTGCTGACGTGCCGCTGTCGAGCCGCCACAACCTGCTCTTCATGGGCACGACCGTCGCGACCGGCACGGGCCATGGCGTTGTCATTGGTACCGGCATGCGTAGCGAACTCGGCCGAATTGCGGCCTTGAGTCAAGTCAGCCACGCCGAAGCCTCGCCGCTACAAAAAGAGATGAGTCACCTATCCACCCGGTTGGCCCAAGGTACGGTGGTATTGGCCGTGTGCCTGCTTATCATTGCGCTCAAAAGTCACTTCAGCCTGGAGCACGCCATCATATTTGCTATTGGCATTGGGGCTGCGATGATCCCCGAAGGCTTAGTCGCCGAAGTCAATATCACGCTCGCCCAAACTGCCAGCCGGATGGCCAAAGCCCGGGCCCTCGTCAAAAAACTATCGGCCGTTGAAACACTGGGCGCCACAAACTTTATCCTGACCGATAAAACCGGCACGCTGACCAAGAACGAAATGACTGTCGAACAAGTCTTGATTGGCCGCACCCTGTATGGTGTCACCGGCACGGGCTACGAAGCCAACGGCAGCGTCGTCAGCGGCCCAGCGGCCCACAAGTTATCGGCCGCTGTCTTAAAAAACTTGGAGTTATTTTTCGCAACCGGTGCCCTCGCCAGCAACGCCAAGGTCAACGAACCCGACGCCGAGCACGCGACGTGGTACGTTTTAGGCGATCCGACCGAAGGTGCCCTCATCACCCTCGCCCGCAAGGCCGGCCTCGACCCTGACGCTTGGGACGCCGCCAACCCCGAGCTCAAAGAGTTCCAGTTTGATTCGGCCCGTAAAATGCTCAGTTCCGTTAGGCAGCGGGCTGGCCACATCGTCGTGTTCACGAAAGGTGCTCCCGAAGCGGTGCTCGCCAACAGCCACGACGTCTGGGATCACGGCCATACCCGTAAGTTAACGCTCGCCGACCGGGCGTTTTTTGGCAACTACAATCAACAGTATGCCCGCCAGGCCAAGCGTAACTTAGCGTTCGCCTACCGCATTTTGCCCGCCACAACCATTGTCAAAGATTTGAAGATGGCCGATGTCGAGCAGAATCTAACGTTCCTGGGGATGGTCAGTATGGTCGACCCGTTGCGAGAAGCGGTGCCAAAAGCCATGCTAGCTGCCCAACGGGCACACGTCAAAGTCTCGATCATTACCGGTGACTTCCCTACCACCGCTAAGGCCATCGCCGCCCAAGCCGGTCTCGGTCCAGATATTACCGTTATCTTGGGCGATGAACTACTCAAGTTGGCCGACAGCCAGATTCTGGAACTCGTGACACGTGGTGGCGCCGTTTTCTCCCGGGTGGCACCGGAAGACAAATTACGCATCGTCGAGATCGTAAAACAAAGCGGTCATGTCGTGGCAGTAACCGGCGACGGTATCAACGATGCCCCAGCGCTCAAGCGGGCCGATATCGGCGTCGCTATGGGGAAAACCGGTACGGATGTTGCCAAGGACGCCGCCGAGATTGTACTGCTCGACGATAGCTTCGATACCCTGGTCGGGGCCATCGAACAAGGCCGTCTGACGTTTCAGAATATCAAAAAAGCCGCCCGTTGCGCCCTGACCAGCAACGCCGCCGAGCTCATCACCGTTCTGCTGGGCCTTGCCGGTTTAGCCCTATTGCATATTCCGCCAGCTATCACGGCTATTCAGATCCTGGCTATCGACATTGTCGCCCAGATCCTGCCAATAACGGCCCTCGGTTGGGATAAACCCCTCGCCAAATTAATGCGTTCCAAACCCCGAAATCTACAAGATCATATCATCAATCGGCGGGCGATCGGCGGCTTCATCGGTTTCGGCGCCGTCGCCGCCATTATTAGTTACGCCAACTACGCCCTCTTCTTCGTGCGCCACCACGTCAGCCCCGCCTATATCGATTCGGCCAACCCACTCTACCTGGAGGCGACGACGCTGACGTACGTCACCTTAGTCCTCTGCCTCTACGTCTACTTACTGTTTGAGCGGGCCGATACCCACGAGAAGTTTTTCACGAGCTATTTGTGGAGTAATAAAAAATTGCTGGGGGCCTTTGGTATATCCTTCCTGCTTATCGGCGGGATTATCTACACGCCATTTTTGCATAGCTATTTCGGTACGGCCAATCTCGGCTGGGGTGAATGGTTAACGGCCCTGCTGGCCGCCGGCACCTACTTCGGCTTACGCCTCGCTCAGCGCCACACCCGCAAGCACTCCCGGCGG
>JBBRZI010000018.1:0-21434 GCA_038236865.1 Saccharimonadales bacterium (SeqCode) | reverse complement strand
TAATTTCGGTAATAATCGGCAGCCGACCGGGCGGTTTGTCGCCCAGTATCGAAATGTCGAGCTCACCGTATAGGGTGAGGGCGAGGCTGCGCGGGATCGGCGTGGCCGTCAGGCTTAAAACATGCGGCATGTGGCCGGCTTTGATCTGGAGGGCCTTGCGCTGGTCGACGCCAAACCGGTGCTGTTCGTCGATCACAACAAGGGCGAGCTTGGACATCGCGACGGTTTCCTGGATTAACGCCTGGGTGCCGACAATAAATTGGGCATTGCCACTGGCGATAGCGGCTCGAGCATGGGCTTTTTGGGCCGGTTTAAGACTGCCGACCAGCAAATCAACCGTCTGCTCGAGACCAAGCGGCTTCAGTAGGCTATACAGCGTGTCGGCATGCTGACGGGCTAATAACTCCGTTGGGGCCATCAAAGCGACCTGCCAGCCCTGTTCGAGCGCCATCAGAGCCGCCATTGCCGCGACAACCGTCTTACCGGAACCAACATCACCTTCAATTAGACGGTTCATTGGCTGGGGCTTCTGCAGGTCCTGATAGATCTGCCAAATCACCCGGCGCTGGGCATCAGTTAGCTTGAACGGCAGGTGGCCGACAAACTCGCGGGCCAACGTTTCGTTAAATGGGATGACCAAGGCGTGCTCGTGCTGGTTGGCCTGTTTGTTAAGCAGACTGGCCAGCGCCAAACGAAACACCTCTTCAAAGCCGAACCGTACCCGTGCCGCCTGGAGCTGCTCACTCGACTCGGGAAAATGCATGGCTTTGACGGCCTCCGCGCGGCCCATGAGGTGTTGTTCTTGTACTAACCAAGCTGGCATTGTTTCCGGCAAGGCGGTAATCAGCGGCATAGTCTGGCCGAGCGCCGCCCGAATCTGGCGCGATGTCAGACCTTTGGTTTCGCGGTAAATCGGCAAGATGCGGGCGGTGTTAACCGGGAAATCAGACACAAGCTCCAGGCTCGGGTTCATAATACTAAACCGCTGATGGCTCAGTTCGTACTGACCAGAAATATAATACGGTTGATCACGTTTAATGGCTGCCGCTCGGTAGGGCTGGTTGAACCAAATCAGCCGCACACTGCCGGTGGCGTCGGCGGCGATGGCTTCGGTAATGTGCATGCCGCGGCGGACGTAGCGACCGGTGACAGTTTGCACAGTGGCTTCCAGCGTAACTAAGCCCGGCCGCAGTTGGGCAGCTGGCATCAGCGCTGAATAATCGTCATAGCGGCGGGGTAAGTAGTCAATCAGATCGGCGAGGCTGTTAATCCCCAAAAACCCGAACTTCTTAGCCATGGCTGGGCCGATGCCCGGTAAATAGGTGATCTCCGTCGTCAGTGTCATCCCTCGAGTATACAAGTGCTGGGGCCGTTGCCCAATTCCGTTTAGTTGGCTTTGCGAACCAGCAAGAAGATGCTCGGGCCAAAGTAGCTGCTGGCCAGCGGGCGCTGTAAAACGTGTTCAGTAGCGATAAGGATCTTGTGGGGGATGATTTGCTTCAAACGGGTACTGCGCAAATTAGAGACTGATAAGGTGGACTCGACATGCAGACCAGCCAATTCGAGCTGACGAATAACGGTGCGCGGGTTGTGGTTCACGAACGGAATCTCGTCGGCGCGTTGATTGATCTTGGAACGAATGTCGACTGGTTTCACCGGCATCCGCTCGCCGCGCAGCAAGTGTTTGAGGCGGTTGCGGGCGTGCAGATAGTTTGCGACTTCAATAATGGCGAAGCCATCGTCGCTCAGTACCCGATTGATTTCGTTGAATTCATTGCGGGGGTCGGGCAAGTGGTGCATAACACGGATCATGGTGATCAGATCGGCCGAACCGTCGGCAAACTTCAGGTCGTCGGCTTGAGTGAGCACGCGGTCGATTTCCGGGTGATCCCTGAGGAACTCCACGGCAATATCGAGCTGCTGTTGGCTAGGTTCAGCCAAAATAACTTTTTTGGCATAGTCCTCTAGGAATACGCACAGCCGACCATAGCCGCCACCGATATCAATGGCTGTTTGGAAGTGTTTGCCGCGCAACAGCTTTTTGAGGGCGATTTCTTCGGCGGCGTGCTCGTAGTCACGACCATCCCAGTAGTGGAGGTAGTTATGTGATGGGTCATTATACTGGTCAGCCCGTTTTTTGTGCTTGTCGGGGAGAGTGGTTGAATCAGACATAGGTTAGGTATCAGTATATCAGGCTATTGGTTATTCTTTGTCACCTTGTTCAATTAAAGCCGAGTCCTTGAAGGCTTTACCGCGACGTAGCAGCAAGCGCCCATTCACAAAATCGTCGGCCGTAAAGTTTTCACGGTTCACCTTCGCACCGTTGATGCTAATAGCGTTGCCGTCGACTAAACGGCGGGCTTCGGAATTGGATGGCGCCAAATGAGCACTGACCAAGGCATCGATGATCGAGCCAATCGGGGTAGACTGGATACTCGGTAGCTCGTGACGGATAGCCTCCAAAGCGGCGTCGCTGGCGGCGCTGACGGAAGCCTGACCCGTCAAATACGCGGTGACTTCTTGGGCAGTCGTTGCCGCGGCGTCGCCGTGCACGAGGCGCGTGACCTCAAAGGCAAGTTTCTGCTGAGGCGCCCGCGCCTGCGGCTGGGTGGCGTGTACAGTCATCAGCTGATCAACCGCCGTTTGGTCGAGGTCGGTGTAGATTTTGAGATAGTCGGCGACAGCAATGTCGTCGGTGTTGATCCAGAACTGATAGAACTGAGTTGGTGAGGTTTTGGCTGGGTCAAGCCAGACAGCACCGGCTTCGCTTTTGCCGAATTTCTTTCCGGTCGTCTTATCGAGCACCAGCGGCGCACTTAAGGCGTGGACTTCGGCTGATTCCTTTTTACGGATAAGCGGCACACCCGACAGCATATTGCCCCATTGGTCGGAGCCGCCGATCTGCAGGACAACGCCTTGGTCTTTATAGAGCTGCCAAAAGTCATAGCCCTGGATCAGTGTATAGCTGAATTCGGCGTAACTGATGCCGCTGCCGCCCTCACCCATGCGTTCGCTGATGAAGTCGCGCTGCGTAAGCTCCGTCATGCTGTAATGTTTGCCGACATCGCGCAGAAAATCGAGAAAATTAATATCTTTAAACCAGTCGTAGTTATCGACCAGTGTAAACTCGGCGCCCGCAAACAATTTTTGAACCTGACGCTTGATGCCGGCAACGTTGGCGGTAATTTCGGCGCGGGTTTTGAGTTGGCGTTCGTCGTCCTTGCCGCCCGGATCACCGATCAGGCTCGTCGCACCGCCCACCAGCAGGATTGTTTTCCAACCGGCCCGGTTGAGGCGCTTGGCGAGCATGAAAATTGCCAAGTTACCAATCGTCAGACTATCGGACGATTGGCAATCGGCCCCCAGATAAAACGTCCGGGGCGTGTCGAGCCAAGCAATATCAGGAAATGTCTTATCTTTGATTTGGCCGCGCCATACTAGTTCTTCGGATAGGGTCATGGAACTCATTTCGATAGGTTAATTACACTTAACTATAGCTCAAAGTATAGCCCATCCAAAGATGACCGCAAATCTGAGTTGCAACTGTAGTGATTTTACTAAACATAGCCTGTATATAGTCGCTGTTTGCTATAATGAGCCTAAGAAATTTACGAGGAGTTAGACTTATAACTATGAATACTTCTAGAGGATCGGGGCGAAACCGCCGCGCTAAAAATACGTTTACAACGAAAAGCGGCAAGAGCATCAAAGTCCACCGCTCACTGAGTGATCGCCTGATGGCCAACAAAATGAGTCGTATCGCCAGCAAAGCTACTTACTTAAGTACCCTACCCAAAGGCAAATTCAAGCGCGTCCTACACCGCCTGCAACCCAAGCGGGTCGCCCAATACTGGCTAAGCCGCGAAGGTGGCATCATGGCTCTGAAAATCGTCGGCATCGCTATCCTGATAGGCTTTTTCTTGACGATCGGGCTGTTTGCCTACTTCCGGAAAGACCTACCTAAAGTCAAAGACATCGCCGGCAGTGACCTCGGTGGCAGCATTACCTACTACGACCGCACCGGCAAAACCGTCCTCTGGCAAGATTACGACGCCATCAAGCGCACGCCCGTCGACACTAAAGATATCTCGATTTATATGAAGCAAGCCACCGTCGCTGTAGAAGACAAAAACTTCTACAAGCACGGCGCGTTTGATGTCCGTGGGATTTCCCGCGCTGCCACGCACGACATATTCGGTGGCGGGGGCAGCGTCCAGGGCGGTTCGACAATTACCCAACAGCTCGTTAAGCTTAACGAACAGTGGACCGAAAACCGCACCGTCACTCGCAAGGTCAAAGAGCTGATTCTGGCCGTCGAGCTCGAACGCGAATACAGCAAAGCCGATATTTTGACCGGCTACCTCAACATCGCTCCCTATGGTGGTGTTGATTACGGCGTCGAAACGGCCGCCCGCGATTACTTCCAAACTGACGCCAAAAGTCTAACCCTGCCCCAAGCCGCCATGCTGGCTGCCATCCCGCAGTCACCGAGCTTTTACTCACCGTATGCCAGCGCCCGCTTTAACCCAGCCGTAACGGCCGATAGTTTCAGTGAGACGGCTTTGCTTAATCGCCAGCACTACATTCTAAACCAAATGGCCGACCAAAAATATATTACCCAAGCCGAGGCCGACGCCGCTAAAAAAGTCGATGTTCTCTCCCAAGTCAAACCGCAGACACCCAAGTATGCCGGCATCAAAGCCCCCTATTTCACGCTCTCCGCCAAGGCCCAACTCCAAGAGAAATACGGAGCAACGCTTGTGTCACGCGGCGGCTGGAAAGTTACGACCACCCTTGATCTGAATTTGCAAGACAAAGCCGAAGCGCTCGTGGCCGCCAACTTACGCAACATTACCCGCTACGGCGCCGACGAAGAGGCCATGGTCGGCGAAGACGTCCAGACCGGCCAAATCGTTACACTGGTCGGTGGCACTGATTTTACCAACACCGATCACGGCCAGGATAACTATGCCGCCGGCATTCATATCCCGCCCGGCTCGAGCTTTAAGCCCTATGACTACGTCACAATGATTAACAATAATAATAACGTCGGTGCGGGCTCGGTACTCTACGATACCCAAACACCCCTGCCGGGTTACCCCTGCACCAACAAGCAGCTACCCAAAAACGGCGGCAACTGTTTAACCGATTACGACTTTATCTACCCTGGCCCATTACCGCTGCGTTACGCCCTGGGCGGCTCCCGCAACGTGCCGGCCGTCAAAGCCATGCTGATGGCATCGCCCAACGACACCAGCACCGGACATGTCACTTCGATTAATAAGGTCATTAGTACCGCTTCGGCCATGATGGCCAACAGCTACGACCAGCAAAAACACCGTAGCAGCTATAATTGCTACAGCGACGAAGCCCTGACCGAGACCACTCAATGTTACGGCGCTTCGGCTATTGGTGACGGCGCGTTCCTGCATCTCGACGACCACGTCAACGGCCTGTCGACGTTGGCCCGGCTCGGTAACGCCATTCCACGCACCTACATCCTCAAAATCACCGATGCGGCTAGCAAAACCAAGTACCAATGGACCCAGCCCAAAGCCAACCAAGTCATCAAGGCTGATGCCGCCTTCATCGTCAATAACATGGCCAGCGACCCGAACGCCAGCTACCTGCCCGGATCGTGTACGGCGACTGACTGTACGACATTGGGTCGCGGCGGCTACAAATTCCACCGCTTCCAAGGCTGGAACTTCGCTGTCAAAACCGGGACCACCAACGATGGCTACGACGGATTAATGACCAGCTGGTCCAACAAATACGCCGTCGTGTCGTGGGTCGGCAATCACACCCGTCACGTGACGTTAACCACCTCGATGGAAACCCTGACCGAGCCCCTCACCCGTGGTTGGATGGAATATGCCCACACCGGTGTTAAGGCCAACAACTGGGTACAGCCGGCCACTATCAAGACCGCCCCGGCGTTCGTACTCACCAAGCACATTCACTTTGGTGATGTCGAGCCAAGTCCGAAAGACGATCTCTACCCGGGCTGGTACATCGGTGGTACTGCTGCCAAAGTCGGTTCGTCACAAACCACCGATAAAGTATCCGGCAAAGTTGCCACCAGCTGCACACCGGCCCTTGCCAAACAGACCATTACAAATGGTAACGCTGCGTTCTGGAACATCGACATCTTCAACGGTGGTAAAGCCAACATTGCCAACGCCGACAGCCCAACCGGTACAGTGGCGGCAGCACCGACCGACGACGTCCACAACTGTAACGATGCACCCCCGGTCATTACCCTTAACGCCCCCGACACTTGCGACACCAGCTGTACAATCACGGCGACTGTCACGCAAGGCACCCACGCCCTATCGGACGGCCAATTCCCTAGTTACCCCGGCACCGTCACCTTTACCCTCAATGGCCAGGTCATAAAGACCGAGGGCGTCAGCGACTCCCCCAGCACTGTGTCATTCACTTACAATCCGACGTCGAGCGGCGCGGCCACGCTAAGCGCGGCGGTCACCGATAGCGTTCTTTACCAAGGAACAGACACGGCCACCATAAATTTAATAGTGGCGCCAGAGGCGCTAACCCTAAAACTAGACACACACGCGGGCAACGCGGCTAGCTTTAGCTGGAATAACATTACCGGCGCTACCAGCTACAAACTCTGTGTAACGGGCCCAGGCGGTGCGTGCTCTACATTCCCTGCTTCACCCGGTGCCATTGCTGGCCTGACTAACAAATCGGAATACAGCGCCAACTTGACGGCAATCGGCGACACCAACTCGACATCCAATACTGTATCGTGGAAACAATAGTCCAATAGCCACTGCGTGCTTATTGGACTCGTTTTGCGAAGATCATCTTGCCTGAGGCGGTTTGATGGCTTCGCGTCACCATGAGCTCAACCGTTTTACCGATGAGTTTAGTGGCGTCGTCAACCACCACCATCGTGCCGTCTCCGAGATAGCCGACAGCTTGGTTCTTGGTTTGGCCTTTTTGGATAAGTTTAACTGTTACTGGTTCACCCGGCAGGGCGCTCGGGCGGAGGTGCTGGGCTAATTCATTGACGTTTAACACGGTGACGCCTTTAATGGCGGCGACTTTACCGAGGTTATAATCGGTCGTGTACAGACTGGCGGGCACCCGTTGCGCCAAGGCGACAAGTTTATCGTCGACCGCCTTGATTGTCGGAAAAGCTTGAGTCGACACGTTGACAGTGCCGCCCGGTTCAGCCCGCAACTGTTTGGCGACCTCTAGGCCAAACCGCGCTCGTTCGCGCTTGTAGGCATCTTTGCCATCAGCCAGCAGCTGCAATTCAGCGATGATAAATTCCGGAATGATCAGCGGTGCACCGATAAATCCAGCTTTGTGAATCTCAATAATGCGGCCGTCGATCAGCCCGCACGAATCGAGTATGACTGGCTGACCCTTCACCGACGCCGACCGCGGCAAGTTGACGCGCCGTAGCAGCAGCCCGATAACGATTAGCAGTAGGGCGGTGTCGAGGTAGATCACTTATGCATCTTTTTCGAGGAATTGGTTGAGCGCTGTTCGAACATCGGGGACACCATGCAGGAGCGGTAATTTCTTCCCCATTTTCTGGACCGGACCGATAGCGCCGTCAAAGCCGAGTTTTTTGGCTTCAGCCAGGCGCCGGTCGGCGTGCGGCACGTGACGGACTTCCCCGCTGAGGCCGACCTCACCAAACACAACGGCGTTTTGTTTGAGCTGCAAACCCTTGGCGGCTGACCCAATTGCCAGGCAGATCGCCAGGTCGGCGGCCGGTTCGCGGATCTGCATACCGCCGACAATGTTGATATATATGTCTTGGTCGCCCAAGTTTAGTTTGGTCCGGCGTTCCAACATGGCAACGAGTAAGTTGAGTCGATTCAAATCAAAGCCACTGGCAGCCCGCTTTGGGTAACCATAGCTCGTGCGGTTGACGAGCGCTTGGACTTCAACGAGTAGTGGGCGGGTGCCCTCGAGCGTCGCGAGTACCACCGAGCCGTCACTGACTTGGCGTTCAGCCAGTAGCGCCGCCGAAGGATTTGTGACCGGCATAAGGCCCTGTTCGACCATTTCAAAGATGCCAGCCTCGTTAGTCGAGCCAAAGCGGTTCTTAACGGCTCTGAGCACCTTAAACCCGCCGTAGCGGTCGCCTTCGAGCTGCAGCACGACGTCAACGACATGTTCGAGGACTTTTGGACCGGCGATGGCGCCTTCTTTGGTCACGTGACCAACTAAGATGACTGCCGTATTCGTCTGCTTGGCGGCCAGTGTGATCAACTGGGTGCTATTGGTGATCTGTGACACCGTGCCGGCGGCCGAGCTAATCGCCGCGCTGGTAATCGTCTGAATCGAATCAACGACAACCAGTTTGTACTTGCCACTGGCGATCGTAGCCGCAATATCGTCGGCCGAACTGGTGGTGGCGAGCTGTAGTTCGGGCCGTAGCGTACCGAGCCGCTCGGCCCGTAGCCCGATCTGATAAGCCGACTCTTCCCCGCTGACGTAGAGTACCGGGACTTTGGCCGCCACCAAATAAGCCAGCTGGAGCAACAGCGTGCTCTTACCAATCCCTGGCTGCCCCGCAATCAAGTTGACACTACCGGCTACCAAACCGCCCCCCAGCACGGCGTCAACGTCGTTCATGCCGCTGACTAGTCGCGGTTGGTCGTACGCAACCGAAGATGCCACCGATTGAGATTTGAGCACCCGTCCTCCGGCCACGCTCGTAGCGAGCCCGGCTGGCGATAACTGCTCTTGTAGGGTGTTCCATTCGCCACAGACCGCACAGCGGCCGCTCCACGACGCCGCCTGGGCCCCACAGTTGCTACAGACATAGTTGGCGATTGCTTTCTTGGCCACGGTTTTCTCCTTCTATCGTTTCAGTCTAGCACCTCTAGTGCGATTAATGGCTAATCGGGGGGACCGCCGTGTTGAGTTCATTAAATAAAGTGGCTTCTTCGAGCGCGATATTATTACGACTAACCACTAGGGCGTTATAAGTCTCGATCAATGTCCGTATCGCATCGGCTTGCCGGTTATAGTCGTTAATCATAGCGTTGTAGCCGGGCACCCCGGCGTTATATTGCGCCGTATCACCCCGGTCGCGGGCGCCGAGCAGTGTCTTCTGGGTACTGGTGATGGTTGCCTGGCGGGCCTTCAGGCCATCTTGGCTATTGGTAATTTGGACTTTGAGTGCCGCCAGCTGCGTGTCAGCTTGTGTAACGGCCGTTTGGCGAGAGGTAAATTCGGCTTGATAGGCCTCGGCGCGCGCCACGACGGCCGACCGGTCGGTAAAATAACGCTGGTAATACAGGGCCAGGCCGCTCGGCAAGTTCGCGATTTCAGTGCCGAAAATCGAATGCATTTCGTTGACGACGTCTTTAGGTTCAGAGGTACGATAGGCAGCCACCGTATCGATGATCCGCTGATCGTGGAGATCGTTATCAAAATAAGCCTGCAGCATGCCGTTTACCCGGCTGCGCTCACTCGAGCTCAGTCGGTCATACTCGGCGTGGAGCATTTCGTGGGCGGCCGTGACGTCTTCCACACCACTCAACCGCGGATCGGCCACATCGAGTAAGAAAATACCCCGTTGATTACCATGGTAGCAGCCTAGGATAATTGTTTTTTCGCGCTCGCCGCTGGGGCACTGATTGCCAAAGGCCGATTTAGAACTGAGCTCGGGGTGGTTGACGTAAAAGACTCGGCGAGCCTCCGGCGTCATTGACGTCTGACTCGCCAAAGCCGCAATCGCGGCCGGTGGCTGGTAGTTGCGCAGCGCTAACCAATCGGTGATGGCAGATAAGTTGAGCACCGCCAGCAAGGCTATCGACAATACCCCCAGCAAAAAGCTGGTCCGGCCGACGCGACTTTTCTTAACAGGTAGTGGTATAGCGTTATTCGTTTGTGGTGACATAGGCGAGTTCGCCGTGTTTGGCGGCTACCTGAATAATATCACCTTTGGCGAACTTTTCATCGAGTAAATCGATCGCCACGTGGTCTTCAATCGTGTCTTGAATCAAGCGCCGCAGCGGGCGAACGCCGTTATGGGCATCATAGCCTTTTTCGACTAAGTAGGCCTTGGCGGCGGCGGATAGCTGCACGCTCAAACCTTTGCGTTGAAGGCGGGATTTGAGTTCATCGATCTGCAGATCGATAATCTTGTGAATGTCTTTTTGGGTCAGACCATGGAAAACGATTGTCTTATCGATCCGGTTTAGGAGTTCGGGGCGCATCATTTTTTTGAGCTCATCGAGCACCCGGCTTTTGTTGGCTTCGTGCAGGATGTCGAGGTCCTTGAGGTCGTCGCCGCTCTTAGCGTGAAAGCCAAAGTCGGCTTCTTTTTGCAGTTTTTGGGCACCGATATTGCTCGTCATGATGACGATGGTATTCGTAAAGTCGATCCGACGGCCTTTGGCGTCCGTCAGGTAGCCGTCTTCGAGCATCTGCAACAGCATGTTGAAAACATCGGGGTGGGCCTTTTCGATTTCATCGAACAGGACAAGACTGTAAGGTTGACGGCGGATCTTGTCAGTTAACTGACCACCCTCGTCGTAGCCGACGTAACCGGCCGGAGCGCCAACCAGACGCGAAACGTTATGGGCTTCACCAAATTCGCTCATATCAATCTTGACCAGCGAACTTTCACTGCCGAAGAATTCGCGGGCCAACACCCGGGCCAGTTCTGTTTTACCGACACCGGTCGGGCCCAAGAATATAAAGGAGCCGATCGGGCGCTTTTCGCTGGCGATACCGGAACGGTTGCGCCGAATCGCCTTAGAGACGGCTTCAACAGCTTCGCTCTGGCCGATAATGTACTTGCCGAGGGTTTTCTCGAGCGTCAGCAGGTATTTAGCCTCAGAACGAATAACCTTCTTGACAGGTACACCGGTCATGCGCGACACCACGTCGGCTAGATCTTCGCTCGTCAGCGTCAAGCGTTTAGCGGCTTTAACGGTGGCGTGGAGTTTGCTTAATTCTTCGTGGATTTGGCTGGCCCGGGTTTTGCTCTGGGCGGCCCGCTCGTAATCTTCGGCATCGACGGCTTCGTCGATTCGGGTGTTGACTAGCTTGAGCTCCTTTTGGAGTTTGCGGACTTCGGGCGACGTCTTGCCTTTATCGACACGTAAATGGGCGGAGGCTTCATCAATCAGGTCGATGGCTTTGTCGGGCATGAAGCGGTCTTGAATGTAGCGGCCGGCGAGGGTGACGGCGTCAAACAAGACTTCGTCGCTCATTTTTACGCCGTGAAATGCTTCGTAGTGCTTGCGCAAGCCCTTCAGAATGGCTAAGGTTTCCCCGAAGTTGGTCTCCGGCACTTGAATCGGTTGGAAACGGCGCTCGAGGGCGGCATCTTTTTCGATGTGTTTAGTGTATTCGGTGGTAGTAGTGGCGCCAATGACTTGGATCTTACCACGGGCGAGGGCTGGCTTTAATATGTTACCGGCGTCCATCGCGCCTTCGGCCGCACCGGCGCCGACAATTAAGTGTAGCTCGTCGATAAAGACGATTGTTTTCGTATCTTTTTCCAGCTCGGTCATAACTTTCTTGAGACGCTCTTCAAATTCACCACGATACTTGGTGCCGGCAATCATACCGGCCAGATCGAGCATGACGATGCGTTTATCGATCAGGCTATCCGGCACGTCTTCACTAATAATGCGCTGGGCCAAGCCTTCAACGATCGCCGTCTTGCCGACGCCGGGTTCGCCAATCAGCACTGGGTTGTTCTTGGTACGCCGGTTGAGGATGGTAATCACCCGGCGAATCTGGTTTTCGCGGCCGACTACCGGGTCGAGCTTACCATGGCGAGCTTGAGCCGTTAAATCGGTACCGTAAAAATCAAGGGCCGTCTTTTTAGCCTTTTTGCCCCGCCGGCGATTGTCGGTGCCACCTTCGGTTTCTTCATACTGTTGACGGTTGAGGAATTGTTCAAGCTCACTCGTCAGGCTTTCAATATCAATCTGCATATCGCGCAGTAAAATGGTCGCTCGGGCGTTCTTTTGTGTCAGGATGCTGTAGAGGATGTGTTCGGTGCCGCAGAACTCTTGGCTATAATCTTGAGCGACGTCGTAGGCCATTTTAAGGGTCAGCTTAGCGGTTTCGCTCAGACCCTTAGCGCCCATATTGATGACGAGAGTTTTGGGTTTCAGGTTGAAGGCCAACCGCGCCCTATCGAGCGTCACACCGGCGCCTTCCAGAATTTTAGACCCCATGCTACCATCTTGGGCGAGCACGCCGAGCAGCAGATGCTCGGTCCCAACGTAGGCGCTACCGAGGCCGCGGGCGATGGCATCGGCGTGCTTCAAACTCTGCAACGCATTGTTGGTTAAATGATTTAAAAATTCTTGGAAATCGGGTGAATTAGGCATCATAGCTTTTGTTATATCACCTTTCTTTACGAACTAGCTGTAAGTATTCATATCTGGGTAGTTAATCATTACATGCTTATGAATGATTTACTACCCTAATAATAATAAATTAGCACTCTCAGGTCAAGAGTGCTAACTAACATTTTTTATTTCCGGGATGGTCGTGGACAGCTAAATCGGTAGCCCTGTTCGCCCAACTCGGCGTCGCAGTCAACACAAGAGTCAACGATGACATAAATGCGCAGGTGTTTGCCCACTGCCTGTAAGGTATCAACTGAGAACTCGGCGTCGAGGTGTCGGCACTCCTGGCTGTTATCTGCCTGGTAGCCGCGCCCCACATAATTGTCGTAGGGTCCGTCGGTTGCGTCGTCCAAAGTGGCTTGTTCCCAGCGGCTCCCGCAAGTTTCGTCGCAGACCGCCGGGTCACTAATCTGACCCTGACGCAGCGGACAAACTTCAGTCATGTAGGTTACTCGCCGTGTTCCTCGATAGCTTCGAGCAAGCTGTTTTCGAGTTCGCTCTTCTTCTTGAGTTTTGGCTGTTTAGACAGTTCGGTGACTTCTTCTTTGCCGTGGCTGCTGCCGGCGACTTCAGCGCGATCGGCTTCGATATCAAGTTCGTAGCCCGTCAGTTTGCTGGCTAGGCGAACATTTTGGCCGCTCTTGCCGATAGCAATACTCAGCTGGTCTTCAGGAACCTGGACTTTGGCTTTTTTGTTGGTCTCGTCGAGCAGGACGCGGGTGACGCGGGTTGGACTGAGGGCGTTGGTGATATATTCAACGGTATCGCCGCTCCAGACAATGATGTCGATCTTTTCTTGTTCGCCGACTTCACTCATGACGGCGTTGACACGCGTACCGTGGCCACCAACAAACGTACCGACGGGGTCAACCCCGGGCACGTTACTGGCGACGGCAATCTTACTACGGACGCCGGCTTCGCGGGCGACATTTTTGATTTCGACGGCACCGCTTTCCATCTCGGGAACTTCACCGCGGAACAGCCATTCAATGAATTCGCGGTTACCGCGCGACACGACCAGTTGGGGTCCGCGGAAGCCACGTTCGACATCTTTTAAGAATACTTTGATGCGCTGGCCGGGGTAGTAGCGCTCGCCTTGGATCTGTTCGCTGCGGGGCATGATGCCTTGGGCTTTGCCGAGGTCGATCCGGACGATATTGCCTTCGACACGGGCAACGGTAGCATTAATAACGGTACCGATTTTATCTTCGTACTCGTCCATGACGATTTCACGCTCGGCTTCGCGCAGACGCTGCAAAATAACTTGCTTCGCGGTTTGGGCAGCGACGCGTCCAAAACTTTCAACCTGTTCATGGATTTCGATCATATCGCCGATGGCGGCGGTCTTCTTCATGACGCTGGCGTCAACCAGACTAATTTCGTAGGCCGGATCACCGACGCGTTCAACGACTTCTTTGGTGACGTAGGCATCGACATCACCGGTGTTGAGGTTCATGCTAACGCGCACTTCTTGCTCGCGGTCGCCGTAGTCACGGCGGTACGCGGCAGCTAGCGCTTGTTCGACGATTTCTTGGACGGCAGGTTCCGGCAGGTTTTTTTCCTCGGCGATAGCGCGAATCGCCACACTGAGTTGCTTAAAATCTAATTCCATACTGTTTTCTCCTTACTTATCTTGTGAATTTCATGGGTTCTATATAAAAAAAGCCGACCACTGTGGCCGGATCTCTACTACGTAGTATACTCGGCAAACTGGAGGCCGTCAATTACCGCGTGCTACACTGGAATAATGAGCAAAACCGTCCGACGATTATACGCACAATTTCAACCTGACCACTACCAACTATCACTGGTGCCCGATCGTGAAACCATGACATTTCACGGCTCGGTCACCATCACCGGTAAAAAAACCGGCCGACCGTCGCAGCGCCTCACCTTCCACCAGAAAGACTTGCACGTTACCTCGGCAGCGCTGACGCGCCACGATAAAAAAGGCGACCACAACTTCCCCGTGAGCCGTATCAATACTCAAGCCAGCTTTGACGAAGTCCGCTTGCACTGCACTGAGCAGCTCTACCCCGGTAGCTACACCATCAAGCTCGAGTTCAAGGGCGCCATTACCCGCCAGATGAACGGCCTGTATCCCTGTTTCTTTACCGAAGACGGCGTGGAGAAGCAACTGATTGCCACCCAATTTGAAAGCCACCATGCCCGCGAAGCGTTTCCTTGCATCGACGAGCCCGAAGCCAAGGCCAGCTTTGACCTAACGCTGACCTCACCAAAAGGCGAAGCCGTCGTCGCTAATACACCCATCAAAACCCAATCAACCAAAGGTGCGATGATCGTCACTACGTTTGAAACAACCCCCCGCATGAGCACGTACTTGCTGGCATTTGCTTACGGCGAATTAGCCTTCAAAGAAACTACTACTAAAGACGGCGTCGTCGTGCGCACCTACGCCACGGCCGCCAATGTCGAGCATACCGCGTTTGCGCTCGATGTGGCCGTGAAGTGTCTCGAGTTTTATAACCAGTACTTCGATATCCCCTACCCTCTGCCCAAATGCGACTTTATCGCCCTACCCGATTTTGCCAGCGGTGCCATGGAAAACTGGGGCGCCATTACCTTCCGCGAACAGGCCCTGCTGGTCGACCCCCAGAACACCTCGTTGCACTTAAAGCAGTACGTCGCTAACGTTGTCGCCCACGAGCTGACCCACCAATGGTTCGGCAACTTGGTGACGATGCGTTGGTGGACCGACTTGTGGCTCAATGAAAGTTTTGCCAGCTGGATGAGCTACCTGGCCGTCGACGAATTGTTCCCCGACTGGAAAGTCTGGACTCAGTTTATCGTCGATGAGCAAAGTATCGCCCTCAAGCTCGATGCCCTCGACAATACCCACCCCATCCAAGTCAGCGTTAACCACCCCGACGAAATCCGCACCATCTTCGACGCCATTAGCTACGAAAAAGGCGCCAGCGTGTTGCACATGCTACACAACTACCTCGGCCGCGACGACTTCCGTGATGGCCTAAGGCTTTACCTCAAGCAGCACGCCTACGGCAACACCGACTCAACTGACCTGTGGAACGCCTGGGAAGAGGCTTCGCACAAACCGGTCAGCGAGTTTATGAATACCTGGACAGCGCTACCGGGCTACCCGATCGTGCACGCCACCACTTTACAAAACTCGCTCGAGCTCAAACAAGAGCGATTTTATCTCAACCCCGCCGCCTCTAAAGAATCAGCCGTCTGGCCGATTCCCTTACTCGCGAACGAATCAATGGTCACCGAAACGCTCGCAAGCGCCACGGAATCGGTGCTGACGACCGGGCTCCAGGCTGATTTTTTGCTCAATCGGGATCGCACCGGCTTTTATCGAACCGTCTACGACGCCGAGCATGTGGCCGAACTGGCTACCGCCGTTGTCGCGGGCCGCTTATCCGAGCTTGATCGACTCGGCTTGCTAGCCGACAGTTTTGAAGCCGCCAAAGCCGGCTACAGTAGTTCGATCGATGCCCTCAAACTGTTAGAGGCCTATCGGCACGAAGACAGCGTGGTGGTCTGGGACGTAATTGCGGCCGGGCTCGGCAGCATTCGGAGCGTCATGAACGACGACGCCTTGCGCGACGCTATGAAACCATTCGTTCGCACACTGGTCTCCGAACAACTCGCCCGCCTCGGCTGGGAAGAGAAAGCCAGCGATAGTCACTTTGATAAGTTACTCCGCCCGACCATCTTAGGCCTGGCCTCGTACGGCGAAGACCCGGGCGTCGTGGCTGAAGCCAAGCGGCGTTTTACAGCCATGAAACAGCCCGAAGACCTCCACCCGGACTTGCGCGGCGTCGTCTATGGCACGGCCTCACGCTTGGGCGGTGCCGCTGAGTTTGATAAGCTGCTGGCCATGCATAATAGCAGCGCCAGCAGCGAAGAGCGCGTCACCCTATCCGCCTCGCTCACCAACTTCAAACAACCCGAACTCATCACGCGGGCACTCGATCAAATTAACAGTCGTGACGTCCGGCTGCAAGATGCCGCCTACTGGATCGCCTATAGCTTCATGAACCACCACGCGCGCGATGCGACGTGGATTTGGATGACGAGCCATTGGGCGTGGCTGAGTGATACCATGGGTACCGACCTCAGCTTCTTCCGGATGCCAAACTTTGCCGCTCGGGCTTACAGTGATGCGGCCTTCCTGCCCACTTACGTCGATTTTTTCAGTCAAAATTTGAGTCCGGCTTTTGACCGCCCCTTCAAGCAAGGTGTCGAAACCATCCAGTGGCAAGCCGCTTGGCGGGATCGCGACCTAGCCGCTATTAAAAAATACTTTTCCGACCCACAGTAATCGCTCGCTAGATGACGTCTTCGATAAAGTGCATGATGCTAAAATCTTTGCCAGCGACTTCGATGGCGGACAGACGGTAATCGCTTTGCCACTTATACTCATCGGCCCAGGTTTCGGCGGCGTAGCGCATCTGGCGTAACTTAGTTTCGGTAATATACTCGAGGCCGTTGCCTTGGGTATCGGTCCGGCGGTATTTGACCCCAACCAGGTAGGCAACATCGTCTTTGGTAGCGACAATATCAATTTCACAGCGGGGCCGCCGGAAGTTTTGCTCGACCACCGCAAAACCGCGCATTTCTAGATACGACTTAGCGGCAGTCTCGGCCCGGCGGCCGGTTTCTGTAGTACTCATTCGTCTATTGTATCGTCTATCGGCCGGCTGGCTATTATTTTCATAATTGGCTGGTAGCTTCTGCGGTGTTCGGGTGTCACGCCCTGCAGTTTAAGTTGGGTGCTATGTAGCGCCGTGCCGTAGCCAACGTGGCGCTCAAAGCCATACCCCGGGTATTGCAGGGCCGCTCGGTACATATAGTTATCGCGGGCGACTTTGGCCATGATGCTGGCGGCGCTGACGGCGGGAATGAGATCATCAGCCTTAATGAGAGTGCTGATTTTGGGGCCGCCGACGTGCTCAAGCTGGGCCAGAAAATTAAAGGCTCCATCAATGATAATTTCATCATAGGCGATCGTAATCTGAGCCACGGCGCGCTCCATAGCCAAGGCGACGGCAGCGGTCAAACCGATGGCATCAATCGTCGGCGGGTCGACCCAGCCGAGACCAATGGCGAGCGCCTCGAACTCAATTTGGGTAGCCAGCGCTTCGCGCTGCGCCCGACTGAGCTTTTTGGAATCACGCAAGCCTTTAATCGGCTGGCTCAAAACGACCGCTCCGGCCACGAGCGGTCCAGCCCAGCAGCCACGGCCAACTTCATCAATTCCCACAAGTATCATCTATGCATTGTAGCAATAAAAAAGCCCCTGGCTATGAGGGGCTTTTTGAAATGGCAAAAATGTTATTTGGTTTCGACTTCGTCCGTAGCCTCAACTTCGGCTTCAGCGGCGGCAGCAGCTTCAACTTCGGGCAGGGCGTTCACCGCTTCGCGGTCAAAGACGATACCGGTTAAGCGGGCGGCCTTGCCGGTGCGCTCACGCATGTAGGTTAGGAAGTTGCGACGAACCTTGCTGCGCTTGGTGATTTCAACCGCGACAACCAATGGGCTGTGCAGCAAAAAGCTTTTTTCAACCCCGACGCCACTGGCAATGCGACGAACGGTGATACGGCTTAAGTGGCCGCCTTTTTGGTCAGTCCGAATAACCAAGCCCTGGAAAATCTGAATACGTTCTTTAGCGCCTTCACGAATTTTCTGGTGGACTTTAACGGTATCGCCAGACCGTACGTTCACGACGGCTGGTTTTAGGTATTTAGCTTCGATTTGTTGGATGACACTCTGCATAATCTCGAGTAATTCTACCTTATTTTGTGCGTGGGCGCAAGGGGTGGAACCTAAATCAGTCCGGCTTTAGCTGCCGGTCTGTCGGTTACTGCGCACTTGACGGGCGTTTTGGCGGTCCAGGGCCCGGAGCTCATCAATCATGAAGCCGGCACGGAAAAGGTTGAAATCTTGTAGCTTCATCGTTTCGGTGAGGCACTCTTCTTTAACCACGCACCGCCCGCATATTTCCCGAGCCGCTTGGAGGGAGTAGGCATTCCCTGGCTTAGTATCCGCGTACGTGAATATTTCGGGATCCTCGTCACCGCAGGCCGTCAAGGTTTGCCAATGTCTGCCCGCCCGCATAGCTTGAACGGCCGCTTGGCGCCTAATTTCCCAGTCGTCAGGAGCAATACTGGCTGGTTGTTGTTCTGGTCTCATATATACCTATTATACCACCTACTCAGGCAGAATGGCGCGGCAGGCGGCTTACCCCCCGGTGCTAACTTTGACAGTGGCACCGCGCTGTTTAGCCAGCTTGCTGTTGGTTCGGTCGGTTGTACTTATTATTGTGGGACAGAGCCATGAGCTGACTGCTCGTCAGGCCAGCCCGGTAAATATCGACGGCCCGCAACCGCAAAGCGTCGTCGAGACAGGCCTCCAAGACTGCACACCGCCCGCACACCGCCGCGGCGGCCGCCAAGTCATGCTCAAATATTTCAGGATCGACTTTTTCGAGCCCACAGGCGGCCAAAAACTGCCAAGGCTCACCGGCGCGTCGGCCACGGTCGGCGTTTTCAGGCTTCACAATCCGAGTGCCATGAGGGGCGTCGCTACCAAGTCGTTCTACTTCCATACCCTTCTACTTCAATAATTTACGAGTCATTTAGCCGACAACGCGGAAGACTTCCTCGAGCGTCGTCTCGCCGGCGACAACCTTAACGATGGCATCCTGCAGCATCGTGCGCATACCGCTGGCGCTGGCGGCGGCTTCAATTTCCTGAGTCGACAAGGCGGTACCGCCATGCTCGAGCAGTTGTCGTAATTTGTCGCTGAGCGTGAATTGTTCGCGAATGGCCAGCTGGCCTTTGAAGCCATACGGATTTTCCGGCGAGCTACCCGGCCGGCTCAGCTGTAAGTTCTCGAGGTTCGGCCGTTCCATATCTGCCGGGAAGGTACTGACGATATCATCAATCTTGTGCCATTCAACCTCAGTTGGCTGATACGGCTGTTTGCAGCTGTCGTCTAGTTTCCGGATAAGGCGTTGGGCCATGACCAGCCTAATGGCTGAGACGTAGAGCGGGTTCTGTTGGATGACATCACTCAGGCGCGTCAGGGCGGCGGCCGCCGAGCTGGCGTGAAAGGTACAAAGCACCAAGTGTCCGGTCAGGGCGGCCTGCAGAGCGGTCTTGGCGGTATCCATATCACGAATCTCACCCACCATGATGATGTCGGGGTCCAAGCGCAGCACCGCGCGCAACTTATCGGCGAAACTGGTATCTTGGCCGCTGACCGTACTGGTAACCGAGATTTGCGTAATGCCTTCAAACTGATATTCGACCGGATCTTCGATAGTAATAATTTTGCGCTCGTCGTTATTGAGCGAGTTCAGCATTGAATACAGTGTCGTTGTCTTACCGGAACCGGTTGGTCCGACGATCATCACCAGCCCGCTCGGCTTCGTCACAACGTCGTCGACGACGGCCCGCTCGCTGGCGCTGAGCCCTAATCGGTCGAGGGTGTACATAGTCTCGTCCATGTTGAACAATCGCATCACGACGTCCATGCCGTTAATCGTCGGTACGGTTTCGAGGCGGACATTCACATCAACCGTTGAATCATCGGCCATCTTGACCTTTTGGGCAATGTGGCCCTGCTGGGCTTCGTCGGCCGAAGTCGAGACATTACCGGCGCTGGCAATGGCGGCAATCAACACGCGATACTTATCTTTAAAGATTCGCGCTATCGGGTGCAATACGCCGTCAATACGTAACCGAATCCGGACATCGTTTACTTGCGTTTCCAGGTGAATATCGGAGGCATTCAAACGGTGGGCTTGCTGAACCAAGTAGGCCAGCATGTCATCGGCGCGTACTTGCTGTAGGATGGTCGATATTTGTTCGATCGTTTGCTCGCTGCCAGCCGTATTAAGCGCAATATCACGGTACACGACTTGCTTGGGCGGATCATACAGATGCATGTAATCGCGGTAGCCGGCATCGGAAATGATAGCAAAGCTGAGCCGCTGATCTTGAAAGCGCTGGCGCAGCCCAGTCATTGTCTGCTGGGAAGTTGTCGTCGTGACACCAAATAAGATATTGTGGTCGTCAACTTGCATAGGGATAATCCGGTACTGGGCCATGTCGGCTATGGCGAGAACGTCTTTAAAAAGCGGCATACTGGCAAGATTCGACGTGTCGACATAGTTCATGCCGATCACCCGGGCGCGGCGCTGGGTGGCTTGCTCTTCATCGACACGGGCATTCTGACTCATAAGCCTCAGTATAAAGCATAAGCAACGTGATGCGATATAGTTATCATATGTCAGACCTAGTTTTAATTGCCCATAACCTGCGTAGCGCCCACAATGTCGGTTCATTACTACGTACCGCCGAGGGTTTAGGAGTGTCCGAAGTGATTTTAAGTGGTTATACGCCCTACCCTCTAGAAACCCCCGACGATCGCCTGCCCCACCTGGCTCAAAAAATTAATCGACAGATCATCAAAACGGCGTTAGGGGCTGAGCAAACCCAAAAGTGGTCGCACACCAGCGATATTGGGCACACTCTGGCGAATCTGCAGGCGGCCGGCTATCGGGTAGCTGCTATCGAACAAGCCACCCGGTCGACGCCACTGCCCGACTTCAAGGCGCCACCAAAACTCGCGCTCCTGGTCGGCCGGGAAGTTGAAGGCATTGAACCGGAGCTGCTGGCCCGCTGCGACGAGGTGCTCGAGATACCGATGTTTGGTCACAAAGAGTCTTTTAACGTCGTACAAGCGGCGGCCATGGGCTTGTATCAAGCAACTTTTCGCGCGGCGTAGGCTGCGCGCTAGCTAGGGTTTTAACCGTTCGCCACTCTGACACACTACAGGCCAACAAAGTTGGCCTGTAGAAGCATCACCGACAGGGGTATTAGCGTACTACTTTAGAATATGCCAGCACCAACGAGCGTCAGCGTATCGGTGTAGTCATTGGCAGCTGGGGTTTGACCGGCGATTGTGGCCCGCTCTTTGATGGTCACGATGTCACCGTTGGCGGTGCCGTTGGCCGAAGCAATAGGGCGGAAACGGGTCGGGTCAGGGGTACCGATCTTGGTACCGACC
>JBBRZI010000017.1:0-22381 GCA_038236865.1 Saccharimonadales bacterium (SeqCode) | reverse complement strand
ATCCGTGCAGTAGGCCTCCGAGTCAATCATCTTCTGGAGACCTATCATTTGACCCGAAATTATCTTTGAACGGTGGGTCGCCCGTTTTTTTAAGTCTGCAATCATACTTTCAGTATATACCCCCTGGGGGTATTATCCAAATAGCCTTTTAACGATTAACGCATATATTGACGTATACCCAGTGGGGGTATACAGTGGACGATATGCTCACGGTTACCAAACAGCGCACCAGCCATCGTTTCCGACTTTTGATCGCAGTAGGACTACTTCTCGCTTTACCCTTTATTGGTAGCTTACAAGTTTCTGCGCAGTCGATGAATGACCACGTAGTTCGTGATTCGGGCAAAAACTGCGCGAGTTATTGTGCAGGACTCGGCGGTAGTGCGGCCACCCCCTCAGCCATTATCAGGGAAACGGAATTTGAAGCTCCTGACCCCATCCTGTACCCCGAGGTGCCGTATTACAGTAAGCTCCAAAGTATTGCTACTCAAAAAAGTATAGCGCCGCATTCAAAGTTCAGTACATCTCCTCTGAGACCGCCTGATATTATAACGCTCACGGCAAATCTTAGAATCTAGCGCACACTCTTATTTTACGCATATAACGTAACCCTGAGAGGAGTGCCTAATGGACACACCAACAAATCAGAATAAAGCATTGTGGCTACTAATGGCCGGGGTGGCCGTAGTGGCTATCATTGTCGCGACCCTATCCCGGGTTGGTGGCGTGGCTTTATTACTACTAATCTGTCCGATCAGCATGATACTCATGATGGTTTTTATGGGCGGCATGGGACACAACCATAGCAACAGCAACAGTGATGACAAACCCAAACGCTACATAAATTAAGGAGACAACGTGTTAACTATAATTCTACTGCTAATCACCGGTGTGTTTGTGTCGGTGCTCGGCTTAAAAAAGGCCGTATCGCTCAAAGTCTGCGTTCTATGTGCCAGTATTCTGTTGACCTGGATGAGTCTGCTTGCACTGTACCGCACCGGGCGCTTTCACGACACAGTGTTGCTGAGCCTGCTCATAGGCCAATCCGTAACTGGTCTGTTCTACTTCGTTCAGAAACGAGTAGCACCAGCTCTGCGAACTTTCAGCTTGCCGTTCTTCCTAACTTTGACTACGGTCTTTTACTTTTCCATAACGCTCACAAAAGATATCTTGCCGGCGCTATTCATGCTACTTGGGCTTTGGGTTGTGTCGTACATCATTTTTGCCTATCGCAACGATCCGGGTAAAAAACAGCTTGTAAGCGCAGTTATGAACTGCTGCGAGGATAAATAGATGGGTATCGTTGCTGCTGCTTCGCTCATTACTGCTTTTCTAGCCGGATCGGCCGCACTGTTTGCACCGTGTTGCGTCGGTGTGTTATTGCCATCATATCTGGCATCAATATTTCGAACCAAGACCAAGATATTCCTCATGACCTTCGTCTACTATGTAGGACTCCTGACCGTATTCGTGCCCCTGGGTTTGGGAATTGCCAGCCTGGGTAGCCTGTTTAGTGACAATCACGGTATCTTCTTCACAGCCGGTGGGTTGTTCATGATAGTTCTCGGACTGTCGCTCATGCTGGGCAAATCACTCATGTTGCCCATGCATGTCAAACCGAAGATTGGTACACAGCACAATCTTTGGTCAATCTATGTGCTCGGTATCTTTTCGGGCATTGCTACCAGTTGCTGCGCGCCCGTACTCGCCGGGGTTCTGGCTTTGTCGGCGCTACCCGGATCGTGGGTGCTAGGATCAGTCTTTGCCTTAGCCTTCGTGACCGGAATGGTCCTGCCACTGTTCATACTGGCCCTGTTTATTGACCGCGCCAAGTTCTTGAAGCGGTTTCAGTCGCTGAAGCGGCGTGTGAACTACTCTCTTTTGGGAAAACAAGTCTCGGTATTCTTGTCGAATCTTGTTTCAGGAATCCTGTACGTTTTGATAGGCGTGGTCATTCTAGTCTTTGAGCGGCGCGGGCCAGAGGTATTCGGTACTAATTACCAAATTGACATCAATATATGGGTGGCTCAGACCACCCGCTCGGTTAGTCGCGTTACCAGCCACGTGCCCGAGGCGGTTTGGGCGATAGTTTTTATTGCTAGCTTTGCCTTGATAGCTTGGGTGGCTTACCGGCAAGCCAGTACACAAACCCCAGATCACAAGGAGGATCAAATATGAAATTTTGGATTACTATGATCGTCATAGTCGGTGCATTTCTAGTTTTCGTCGAATTTGGCGGCCAAAAAACACCTGCTACGCAGGCTACCAAGCTACCAACTACTTCGCTGGAGGCCTTGGTGGGTAAGCAGGCGCCCGACTTTAACTTGCAAGGGCTCGACGGTAAGCCGCAAAGCCTCAGCAGCTGGCGGGGCAAAAAAGTGGTGTTGTTCTTTAATGAAGGCATTATATGTTACCCGGCGTGCTGGAACCAGATGGCCGCACTCGGCGCCGATAAGCAGCTGAACAGTGAATCAGTTGTCAGCGCTAGCATCGTGCCTGACAGTAAGGATAACTGGATGGCGGCCATCCGGAAGATGCCCGAACTCGGTCAAGGCTCCATCCTGTTCGACACTAGCACTAGCGTTTCAAATGAATATGACGTGCTTAACCTGCCTTCATCGATGCATAAAGGCATGAAACCTGGCCATACCTACGTCATTATCGATACAAAAGGCATCGTGCGCTACACCAAAGACGATCCGACAATGGGCATCAACAACAGCACGCTCAACGCTGAAGTTGCAAAAATCCAGTAACACTCAGGGGGTGAGGCAATGAAACATACAAAACATCGAAAACAAATATTGCGGCCAAAGATTACCACGCTATTGGTACTGACGCTGGCGATGCTGCTGGTTCTTAACGGAGTGGTTGTGCAGCCTGTTAAAGCCGACCAGTTCGACCAGCAAATCCAGAGCCTGCAACAGCAGAATATGCAAACCCAAACTACCGTAGCGCAGCTTGCAGAGCAAGCCACTAGCTATCAGGATGCAGTTACTCGTTTGCAGGCTCAAGTCGACCAAGTAGAACAGCAGATTGCTCAAAATGAAAACACTCAAGCCGACGTACAAAAGCAGATTGCAGACGCTCAGAACGAGCTAGACAAACAACGCCTCGTTTTGGGCCAAATAATTAGAACGATGTTCATAGATGGTGAACCGTCAACGATAGAGGAGTTAGCTACCAGCAAGAACTTGAGCGACTTTGTAGACAAAAAAGCCTACCGAGCAGTCGTCCAAAATAAGCTGCAGGTAACCGTGCAGTTAGTCGCTGGACTACGAACCAAGCTAGCCGCCCAAAAAGCCGAAGTGGACCAACTATTACAAGACGAGCATACCCAGCAAGCCCAGATTGATACCAACCGTGCCGAACAGGCAAAATTGCTGTCCTACAACCAATCACAGCAAGCCGACTACAGTCAGCAAATACAGACCAACCAGACCAAGATTGCAGACTTGCGGCGTCAGCAAGCTGCGCTGATTAGCCGTTACCAGGTTGGCGGCACCCTGGCGGGCGATCCGAACCATGGAGGTTACCCAGTGGCCTGGAGTAACGCCCCGCAAGATAGTTTGCTCGACTCCTGGGGTATGTTTAACCGCGAGTGCGTATCCTACACTGCCTTCAAAGTTCACCAAGATTACCTAACCGGTAAAGACAAACACGATATGCCCTATTGGGGCGGTATTGGTGATGCCAAACAATGGCCCGACAACGCCCGGGCGGCCGGTATACTCGTGGATAGCAACCCCACCGTGAATTCTATCGCCATAAGCACGGCCGGCACCTGGGGCCATTCTATGCACGTTGAATCAGTCGGGACCATGAATGGCCAGAGCGCTGTCTATGTAAGCCAGTACAATACCGACTTTGCGGGTCGCTATAGCGAAGGTTGGCGCTATACAACGGGGCTGGTGTTCATCCACTTCTAACAAAAAGTTTAAATTTAGCTACCCCGATACTGGCTAGTTAATAGCTCTCAGCTTGCTTAAATAAGGCAGCTATTGCGTCGGCATTCGCCTGAGTCACCGACCATTCCGGCAGGCAGTTTTTGCGATGGCTTGCGTAGATTTGCAATGTTTTGCCATTTTTTAGAACTACACTACCCTGAGGTACATCGCTGGGATTATATGGGTTTGGTTGCGCTTCAAATTTAATACGCACTAAGCCACTACAGTCAAACCGAGTCTGTGACTGCGGTGCACTTGCCGTACCAAAAACGCTAATTGAACCCTCGTCTGCAGGACCAGTCGGAATATTGTATGAACCTGTAACGTACGCTGCGTTGGCGCTATAAAGCAATGATTGCCCTAAAGTAGACATAGGCAGCGCAAGGTTGAGCTGTGGGAGATAAATTTTATTGTCTATAGGGGACACCGTTACTTGCTGGTAGGATAATCCGTTGTTTGCTGATGTAATATTTTGCTGCAAGGTATCAAGTTGTTGCTTGTATAGACTATTTACATCTTTTTGTTGATTATATAGATAGCCTGATAGACCAAATTGAGCAATTATTAAAATGAGCAGAGCTATAATTGCATTATTTCTAGTGAGTATTTTGAGCATGATACTGTCCTCCTTATTGCCTGATATCGGTACTATACTAGAAATCTTTAATAACTGAACCGACTTTTTACTATTATGCATAAGCCGAAGATCCAATCAAATATTCAAACAATTATGACCCTTTACAGTAAAAATTAAAGACGCTTGGTTTCAGCGTCGCTAATAATTTAAGTATAGTACGCTTGATGCACTTTCTTTCGAACACCATTTACGGCGCTTAGAGGAACTTAAACCCTTCCAATTGAGAAAGAATGAGAGGATCTATGCGAAAAACGCCTGTCAGGTTGTTAGCTCATAGCCTATCTTCTTGGCTAGTTCATGAGTCCAGCGATCAAGTCGTTCGAGCTGATGGCCCACAACAAGTCTTTCGTCATCTGATATTTCTTGACGCCTTGCAACTTCATCAAGCAATCCGAGTACTCGCTGCATGTCTGCGTTGCTGGCTTTCTCTTCAAGAACTTTGTCCATACGGTCAAAACCTTTTACTACAGCGCCTACTATCCGATCAAGCTGTTCGTCAATCTTATCTAGGCGTTCATCTATAGTTTGATTAGTCATACCTATAGCTTACCATGGCTGTCTAAGTGTCAGCTCACTCATTCCTGTAATAAAAATAATAAAAATGACCTCAACTGCTGAGGCCTGAATTCTTATGCTTGGTGCAGCATAAGCTACGAAGTTAAAACTTTACTTCTTAGGAGTTTGCAGAAAATGCCTAAAAATCAAATACACTCAGATTCCCAACCACTAAAGACTATTGGTTACACTGCTAATCAGTGATACTATATAGTGGTAGTAAGTGATGCTATATAGGAGAATTAGAAATTGAATAATATTACAGAAATGCTCAAAGGTGTGCTTGAAGGCAGTATCCTCGAAATTATTGGGCGAGGAAGTACTTACGGCTACGAGATAACTCAGCAACTACGAAAACTTGGCTTTGAAGATGTCGTAGAGGGTACGGTATACACAATACTTGTAAGGCTCGAAAAAAGTAATGCCGTATATACAGAGAGGAAGACTTCGGATGTCGGACCACCAAGAAAGTTCTATTGTTTAACCGACCTTGGGCAAGAAGAGTTAATCAACTTTTGGGCTAAGTGGGACTTTGTATCATCAAAAGTTAAGGAATTAAGGGGATAATCAAATGAAAAATATTATTAATTTTATCGTAGGTGACATTAAGGAAAAGAAAAAATATCGGGAAAACGAAAAAAGAGCAAAATCATTGCCCAAAGAATACACGGACGCATATACAGAAATTAAACGTTACCTGTGGAACACAGGCATGTTGACCATCGAACCTCTATTTCCACTCGTGGACTTGTTCGAAGAAGCTGCTGCCAATGGCAAACATGTTACCGAGATCATAGGGCCCGATGTTGCAGCCTTTGCTGATGAGCTGGTGCGTGGAGAAAAAACCTATAAAGACAAACAGAGTAAGAAGTTAAATAATAATATTGCTGACAAATTAGATAAAGATCGTAAATAATAACACTAGTTTCTGAAATATAAAAGGACAAGGTTTATCCGTCTCCATTGGTATCAGCGTGGTGCGGAGCTACATGATCTACTCAAACTTTTTGGGGCATTGGTTGACGGCAGCTTATCAAGCGCACCAAGCATCCCTGTTTCACTCAAAAGCAGTGAGCTTGTTATCTACTAGCTATGCAAGTTGTCCCAATTGACTAAGGTTAAGCCTTTGTCTTGGATGTACTGTTTAATCTCGGGGCTACATATAGCATTAAGCTCATCTTCTCGCAGGTCGTTATATGAGCTATGCTCACGCAAATAATCATCAGAATAGCCAGCGTGGGTCATAAGCTCATTGTATTCATCTGTAGCCTCATCAATACTACGCTTTAGCTGGTCGACAGAACTGTCATTTGAGTTTATGCCGAATGAACCGACATGCTTAGCGTTAAAGTTACGTATGGGCGTGTTGTGCGTCTTAGCGTAATTCTCTAACACTTCTTTTATGCCTTCGTCGGTGGTGTGTCGCTTATGGGTGTCTATGTGGTCTGGGCTTTTACCGACAATGGCAACAAATTTATCAACCTGCCTTTTAAGCTCAGCGTCAACATTCACGATTTCTTTGATTTCAAAGTGCAGCCCAATAGACAGGTCAGGAAACTGAACTAGGTCTTTTGCTTCGCTTGCTGCAGTAGCATCAACCATCACGGAGGTGCTGGTGACTATGCCGTTAATGTGAGCCTCGATAATGCCTTTGTTAATACTATAGCTATAGCCAAAGTCATCAGCATTTATTATTAAATACCTGCTCATAGCTCCTTCAGTTCGTATACATCAACAGCAGGTTCTTCATAAGAATGAGTTTTACGAATTGCTGCAATGACCGCTTCCACACTATGGTTATCACAAGATATTTCAATGCGTTCTTCTGCGACTTCTTCAAGCTGGCCTACTTGCCCTATTGTGGGGTTAGCGCCATCAACAGGCAAAAATCGTCCTGTGCCTTTTGCGGAAAAGCTACAGTGTGTATAGTTGCCGACTTTGCCTCCTCCTGCATTACCTATGGCTTCGCGAAGTTTATCGGCTTCGTCTTCTGGTACAGTTACGACTAATTTATAAATACTCATTAGATTAATCATAACAAAAAAGAGACTACCGAAATAATCTCTTTAAGCATAATCATATTGGTGCGGGTGAGGGGACTCTAACCCCTGGCCTCGTCCTTGGCAAGGACGCGCTCTAAACAACTGAGCTACACCCGCATGTCTTTTTGGTATTACCAAAAAGTAATTATCAGCTCACAATTAACATTTTGCAATTATGGCCAGCGGAGCTGCCTAATATTAACAAAAGCCTGGGGCTTTTGTCCATCCTTGTTAGATGGTCAATGTTAATTGTTAAATACTTTGCGTTAGCAAAGTCTGGTGGCTCCTCCCAGACTCGAACTGGGGACACAGGGCTCTTCAAGCCCCTGCTCTACCAACTGAGCTAAAGAGCCACATCAGACTTGAAACATTTTATCTTTTTACCCTGTTTTTTACAACCTCAGTCGCGAATTCCGTAGTCCGGTTTGGGCGGATTGCCTGCCCCGGATGGAGTTGACGCGGCTTTTAGCTGCCGATTGGCAGCGCGTCTTTTTTCTCAAACCGGTCTTTATCGCGGGTTTGGGCTTTCAGAATTACCTTCTGCAAAGCGGCGTCCAAATCAATGCCTTCGCTGTTGGCGATGCAAATAACGTCAAACATAATGTCGCCCAGCTCGCCTTCGAGATCGTCGGCGGCTTCTGTCGGCTTTTTAACCTTCTCCCCGTACTTGTGGTTGAAAACCCGGGCCAGTTCCCCAACTTCTTCAATCAAACGGGCCAGCTGGCTCATAGGCGTCCAGTACGGCGTCTTGTAGCCCTGCACCCAATTGTCAATTTGTTGCTGGTAGTCGCTAAGCGGCACTAGACCTTTTCCTTGGCCATGAAATCTTTGACACTGGCCACCGTGTCCATAAATTGGGCCGGGAAAATGATCGTACTATTCTTTTCGACGGCGATATCACTCAAGACTTGCAAGTTACGGAGCTGGAGGGCAATTGGGTGGGCGGAGATGATGTCGGCGGCTTCACCGAGCTTAGCGGCACTGAGTTGCTCACCTTCGGCGGCGATGATTTTAGCCCGCTTTTCGCGTTCGGCTTCAGCCTGTTTGCTCATGGCGCGCTGCATACTCTCTGGCAGCTGGATGTCTTTGAGCTCGACAGTGCTGACGAATATGCCCCATTTTTCGGTCGAAACTTCTAAGATTTGTTTAATCTTTTCATTGATACTTGTCGTCTGGCTCAACACCTCATCGAGGCTGCTCTGGCCGACAATGTTACGAACGGTTGTTTGGGCAATCTGATAGACAGCTGCTATAACGTTTTCAATTTCCACAATTGACTTGATCGGATCCTGCACTTGGTAATAGGCCACGGCCGAAACGCTGATCGAGACGTTATCTTGGGTAATGATCTGCTGCGATTCGATTGGCAATGTAATGATGCGTAACGGTACTTTACGCATCTGATCGATGATGGGGATGATCAAGCGCAGGCCCGGCTCTTTAACGGCTTCGCGGACTCGGCCGAGCCGGAAGACGACACCGCGCTCGTACTGGTTAATGATGCGCACACCGTTGGCGATGATAATCAAAACGATAATTATAACTGTAATTGCTAGTACTGACATAGTTGCTCCCTTGTTATAGGCTCATTGTACGACCACCGCTAGGCCATACGCAATGCCAATTTCCTAGCAAGTGCCCACGGCAACCAATCGAACGCAAAAGACGGCTGTGTCCCGGACAACAGCCGTCTAATTTGCTCGTCACAAATCACCCAGTGTGAATGTGGCTACGGGGCTAGCTCAGCTACTACCTGAGATGTGGTTAAAGAAGCTCCCTATTCTGTGCCATATACTTGGGCCAGCCGTTTTTGGCGTAGGTGCGTTGGAGGTCTTTGTGGTTGTCCGACCGTTTCCGGTGTAGGTGGTTGTGGTCGTTGGCTTGGTGGCGGTGGTTGTGGTCGTTGGCTTGGTGGCGGTGGTTGTGGTCGTCTGACCGTTCCCGGTATAGGTGGTTGTGGTCGTTGGCTGAGTGGTAGTTGCTTGGGTGGGGGCCTTGCAAGCAGCTGTGGTGGCGCCGCCTAGAATGGCAGTCCAAGTACAGGGCCCGACTGTGCCATCTTGTGTTAGACCGTGCTGGCCTTGGTAAATTTTTACTTTGCTGGCGGTAGCAGGACCGAAGTTACCATCGGGGGTGGCGCCGACTAGGCGCTGGATGTATTGAACGCAAGCATGTTGAGAATTATTTGAAGCGGATAGATATGGCCTCGTCGTAGGTTGGCAGACAGCGGGTGCTGGAGTAACCGACTTGGGTGCTGCGACAGCAGGCGTAGCGGCGACAGCAACAGGCTGGGGTGCTACGGTGACCGGCTTTGGTGCTACGGTGACCGGCTTAGCAACGACGGGTGCCGGCTTGATGACCAAGCAGGTGGTTGGAATCGCCGTCCCATTCACCGCTGCCCACGTGCATGGTCCGACTATACCGTCGGCCACAATATTGTGGGCTTTTTGAAAGACAACAACTTTGCTAGCCGTGAGTGGACCAAAGTCACCGTCTGGTGAAGCTCCAACCTTTTGCTGCACAAAGGTGACGCAAGGACCGGTCGAGTGGCTCGCCGCGGAAAGTTGTACATTAGAAGCTTGGCAAGAAGCCGAATTAAGCGTAGCCGCATGGCTAGCGACTAATTTGTAGGTTCCGTAACTGGCGACGCCAAGCACGATGATGGCAAGAGCCGCGAAGTGGGCTACTCCTCGGGAGTCTAGTTTTTTCATAATTACCTTTTTTTATTTTTTCGGATCTATGCATCGTTATACAGGCACAAAATGCTTATGTCAACTTATTTCAGTTTAGTCTCAGCAAAGTGTCGCGGGAATGTGTGCATGGTTTGTTTTGGGCGCTGAGGGATCGCTCCGTTACACTGCGCTCCGCCACAAAGTCATGCTATAGCTTCTCGCCAGGAAAACTTTTGATTATTATAGGCAGGTTTTCTTGGGTTTGGCATATATCTGTGCTGATCGCACAGCTATCGGAACTAGTTCCTGCGCGTGACTTTGTTCTGCCGAACCCTTTGGGGCTCGCTGCGCTCACGGGGTTCTGGTGGCCCGCAGTGCATTACCAAATAAAATACCTCTCTTACGAGAGGTATTTTATTTGGTGGGCGCTGAGGGACTCGAACCCCCGACCCTCTCGGTGTAAACGAGATGCTCTAGCCAACTGAGCTAAGCGCCCTAATAACCTGACGATAATAGCATATCCTCGGGTGTTCGGCTAGTGGTGAGGCGTGATTTTCAGCTATGATTGCTGGATGGCGCTCTCCGTTGAAGCGGACGAGAGGACTAGCGGACTGCGAGGTTCTGCGTCCTAGCACCAAATAAAAATACCTAACTTTCGCTAGGTATTTTTATTTGGTGCGGACGAGAGGACTTGAACCTCCACAGCCTTGCGGCCACTACCACCTCAAGGTAGCGTGTATACCATTTCACCACGTCCGCGTATGCAAATTACTTTCGAGCTATACCTAGATAGAATAAGCAGTCGAGCCACAATATCTTATCTGTTTTGGGCAAAAAACTCAACCCCTGCCTACCGCACGCAGGCAGTTAGCTGCGCGGCAGATGATCGTAAAAATGAGCCAGATTGTAGTCGGGACGGACAAGAGCTTTGATGTCATCCAAGCTTGAGCCAATTTTTACACCCGGATTAAGCGTGTTGTACGGATCAAATATTTGCTTCACCTTCTGAAAGAGCGCGTAGATTTCACTGCCGTAGAGCTGTTCCAGGTACGGAGCGCGCAGCCGGCCATCGTTGCGTTCGCCGCTCGGGGTACCGCCTAGGCTAATAACAAACTTATAGTACTCGTCCATCAGTCGGAAAGCTTTTTGGCGATCACCAACCTGGCCAATATCGAGCAACGGTTGGACGTGGAAACTGCCGCCGCCAGCGTGGCCCCAAACTGCCGGCTTAAGCCCGGCCTTTTCAAATAGTTTATAGACGCCATCGAGATACTCTTGGGAGCGCTCAACCGGAATAGCGGCATCGTCGATAATCGGTACGGCCCGGAGCTGACCGTCGGTATTACCAAGCACCACGCCAGTTGCCTGCCGAATCTTCCAGAGTTGCTGCTGGCGTTCTAATTCGGTCTCGGTCTGCAGGCTGAGGGCATGGTGCTCAAATATTTTTTGAGCTTTTTTGACAAGCTTCTTTTGGGTGTGTTCCTTGGCACTGTCAAACTCAACCAACAGGACGATAGCCGGGAACGGTGGCAGCATCACTTCTTTGAGTAGATTGGGATTAACCGCCTGTACTGCCTCCAGCAAGTTGCCGTCGACGAGCTCTAGCGAACTGGGAGACTCCGCCAAGGCTAAGAGTTCCATTATGGCGGCTTGGGCGGCCTGAATCGTTTCGAACGTCGCCATAAACAGCGTTGTTTGGGGGTTGTAGGCTTCTGTCTTAAGCGCAACTTCGCTCACAATGCCCAGTGTACCCTGACTGCCGACAAATAGTGGCGTCAGGTCGAACGAGCCGTCACGGTGCTTGATAGCGAGCAAATTATAGCCGGCGTTATTCTGGGCGACGTTAAGGGTAAGTTTGTCGAGCAAATCACGATTCTCTTCGAGCAAGGTATCGACTGAGCGATATATCTCGCCCTCAAAAGAGGCCAGGCCGAGCTTGCGGTTAAGTTCCCGTTTACTGATCCGGCCCGTCTCCATCACCTCACCGTTAGCGAGCACTACCCGCAGGCTGTTGACGTAATCTCGGGTCGTGCCATACTTGAGTGATTTTTCACCGCCGGCGTTATTGGCGACTGCGCCGCCAATTGTGGAGTATTCAATAGAGGTTGGAAAGGGGGGTAAGAAACGACCGTGCGTGTGCAAAGTTTGCTGAAGCTTTCCGTAATTGATACCGGGTTCGACCGTAACCGTACCGGCTTTAGTGTCGAGTTCGAGTATCCGGTTGAGGTGCGCTGGGAAAACGAGCATGATACCATTGCCGAGAGCCGCGCCCGACTGGTCGGTGCCGGAGCCACGGGCCGAAATGGGGATGACCCGGCCGCGCTCGGCCAGCTGCCAAGTGAAGCGAGCGGTTTTGCGAATATCATTTTCATTACGCGGGTAGACGACCAGCGCCGGTGGCAGCACAAAGATACTGGCGTCGGTTGCGAAGTAGCGCCGGGCATCGACCGATGTCATGACTTCTCCGACTAGATGTTCCTGCAGGTAGTGCGCAATTTTGCTCATAAGCTCTCAATTACTCCTCTAGAATGGTCTTGTTATCTACCTGAAATCATAGCACATCCAGTCATTCCACGCTTATGGTTGTGAATGATCGCAAGGACGATCTGACTACATTTTATCCAGACTATACCCATCACTGCGTGCTAATGCCGTCACAACTGCAGAGCTGACAGCTTTTCTGGCGCCGCACCAACTAAAAAGGACCAGCTTGGCTGATCCATTCTATTTGGTGCGGATGAGAGGACTAGCGGGCGTTGCCCTTCTCCGCTGCGGCGTGCTCGAAACTAGTTTCTGCGCGCGTCCTTGCTCCGCGACCTCCCGTTCGCTGCGCTCTCTCTGCGAGGTTCTACCTCCACTCATTCGCAAAGACCAAATAAAAAGGACCAGCTTGGCTGATCCATTTTATTTGGTGCGGATGAGAGGAGTTGAACCTCCACGTCCTTGCGGACACCAGTACCTGAAACTGGCGCGTCTACCATTCCGCCACATCCGCAGGCGTAACAGAGGTATTCTACAGTACTCCCCCTCCGTGCACAAGTAATGTTTAGCTTCGACATGTAGCCAACCGCTAGCTAGCGAAATAGTTATAAAGTAATCTCCTCCTCATCCATGAATCTCGCGATTGCGCGATTGTCATCCCGGATTTAATCCCGGATTGAGAAAAGATCGCTCACAGCCTGAATACTGGGTCGAGCCCGGCAAGACAGTAGCCCCTAGAGCATGGCATCTGAGACTAATCGTTAGTGACTTTGGCTTCGCGAATTTGCCAATTCTGAACGTTATTCAACCGATCGGTCGCATTGTTAACCGTCGCGTCCGACAGGCCCGCCACATTACCATTGGTAAAATAGAGCACGCGCGGCTGATACAGACCAAGCGCCGGCGCATCCTGCTGCCAAGCTTGCAAGAACGGCTTGTACTTGATGATTCGCAGACTAGGGTCAAGGCGGGTACGACCGGCTTCGAGCGCCGCATCAGCGGCAAGGTTTTTATATTCCGATAGATTGAGACGATTGGCAGAGCGAATATCGGCCTGCGAGCTATCCCAGTACACAAATACGTCTGGATCGACGCCAAGCGAAATGCCGTAGAGCACTGCATCGTAATCGTGATAGGTCAGGGCGATTTGAAAATCTTGACCGCTCAGCAGCCGAACTTTAACGTCGACGCCGATGGCTCGCCATTGTTTTTTGAGCAGTGACGTGACCAGCCGATACTCGGACGTATCCGTCGCGACTAGTTTAAAGGTTAGCGGTTTATTGTCTTTACTGCGAATGCCGTTCTTGCCGACTTTCCAGCCAGCGGCATCGAGCTGGCCCATCCCGGCTAGCGGGTTATGCGGCGCTTGAATAAACGACGCATCGTAGGCCAGTTGCCGTTGCAGGAGCGGCTCACGAACCGGATGAGTCGGATAACCGAGGCTTTTGATAATGGTTAGCGGATCAGCCCCCTCGACGAGCGCCAGCCGAACGTCTTTCTCTGCGAGTGGCGCTACGGTCGTCTTAAAGAAGACGTAGGTTCCGGCGGTCAACAGCAGATTGTGCGTGACCAATCTAGCCCGCTTAACTACCGCTTGGGGCGCGGCCGACACTCCCTCGAGGCCATTCAACTGTCCGAGGTTAAACGCGCTAATCAATTGTGACTGGTTCACGTACGCGTGCACAATAAATTCCTGTAGTTTTGGTTTGCCGAGCTGGTAGCCGGCAAATGGCCGCAGTACGATTTGCTGATGAGTGTTTCCCCGATCGGTGCCGCTCACCTGCAAAGCCTGCCAGACAAAGGGGCCTGATCCAACCGGATCTACCGTATTAAAGTCGGCCGATCGTAAATCTGTCACTGGCAGCGCTGACAGCCGATGCGCTGGCACGATACCGTTGACTAAATTATACGGAAAAGAAGCGAGCACGCTAGGTAGCTTGAACACAATCGTCAGAGGGTCAGGCGCGCTGACAGTGATGCCTTGCCAGCTACTCATCAGTGGTGACTTGGCGTCGGGGTTTTGAATAGTTTGGTACGTGAACAGCACGTCGGCGCTTGTCAGAGCATGGCCGTCGTGCCATGTCAGGTGCGGTCGCAAGTGCACGGTGTAGGTGGTGCCTTTTTCGTCGACACGATAATACGAAGCCAAATTGCCAGTCAACTGATTATGCTGGTCGTAGATAAATAATCCACTAAACAGGAGGCGCGACACGGTGTTATCAACGTCACTCGTCGCGTAGAGAGGATTGGCCGTAGAGAAAGTGCCGAGCACGCCCTCGTTATAGATACCGCCCGGAATCGGTTGGAGATTTTGATAATAGTCACCGAGGTGCAAATTTTGCAATAAAACACCGGCAATAAGTAAGACGAGTAACGAGATCCAGCCAATCACAAACCGTTGCACCGCCGCCAGTCGCCCAAACCGCTTAAAAAACAACCGCTCTAGGCTAACTTCGGTTTGCTGCCCAAAAACCTGGGCTTGTTTTTCGCGTTGTTTATAGCGACGTCGGAAACGCAGCCTGAGTAAGCGTACCTGCATGAATTGTGGCCTATTTTATAATTACGCCTAATATAATCGATAGCGAGAAAATCAACGCCGTCACAATGGTGATCTGGAAGATGGTCTTGTCGGTCCCCCGCCTGGTCGTGTTAACTTCTCCGGCACCGCCGAGGCCAGCGCCGAGTGATGCTCCCCGAGTTTGGATTAAAATCAAAAATGTTAATAATATAGCCGTTATGATTGTGATGTAATTAAATATGCTCATGGTGTCTTTCTTCTAAAATAGCCGTTACAAGGTAGTTTACCAGGCCAATGACCATACCAGCAAACACCGCCGCCCAAAAATTAGTAATATGGAGCGGATGATAGAGCTTGCTGGCGATAAATACCGTAACGCCGTTAATAATAATCATGAATAAACCAAGCGAAAACAAAATGGCCGGTAGGGAGAAAACCACCAGTATCGGTTTGAGTACCACATTAATGATGGCCAGCACCAAACCGGCGCCGATGATAGCCCCGGCGCTGCCGTACATAATACTGGAGCTCAAAAACCCAGCCGCAATCCACAACCCGAGGCTACAGACGAGCCAGCGAACCATGAAGCGTTGAATTGGATGGTTCATTGCTACCTATTGTATGTTAGGTTACGGTCCGCGACAACTTGTTTGATAGCATGACGTTGCCGTCAGCCGTAATCAGCACATCGTCTTCAATCCGAATGCCGATGGCTTCTTCTGGAATATAGATACCTGGTTCGACCGTCAACACCATGCCTGGCTGGAGCGGCTGGCTGTAATCACCGCTATCATGGACGTTCAGCCCCATAAAGTGCGATGAGGCGTGGGGATAATAATAGCGCACGGCGGCGTGAGTGATGGCTTTGATTAAGCCCAGCTCCTGCAATTTCTTGCCCAAATAGTGCTCAACACGCCCTTCGTAATCGGCCAACAAAATACCAGGCTTGAGTAGCCCGGCAGCGTAGCTTTGGACGTCCTGGACGGCGGCGTACGCAGCCAATTGGCGTGGCGTGCTCTTACCGGGGTTGACCGTTCGGGTGATATCAGCCGCATAGTGCTCAACCTCGGCGCCAACGTCTAGCACGATCAGTTCATTTTTCTTGAGTGGGCTATTATTGGCAACATTGTGGAGCGTACAGGCTCGGGCACCGCCCGCCACAATCGGCTCAAACGCGTGGCCGCTCGCCCCCCGCGCCCGAAAGCCGCGCGTAATATCTGCTTCCAGCTGATACTCATACTCATACATACCCAGCGCCGTAGGCTGGGTGACGTCTTGCAAGGTAGCTATCGTTATATCTATGGCCGATTGAATAGCCAGTAGCTCGGCTGGCTGCTTGACCATCCGTAGTAAAACCAAGTGTTGACCAATGTCGGCAACCTCAACCCCGGCGGAAGCGGCTTTTAACTGCGCCAGCAAGCGACGGCGGGCCGGGTTGGTATACATGCCGTAGGGTGCTAAGTAGCTCGGGGCCGCGCCGACGGTTGCAACTTTGCGCTGCTGCTCAATTTCTTTGGTGAGCTGCTGCCAGCCAGCCTCGGAATCGAGAATCATCGCGATCCCTGAACGCTTTTTGAGTAAGTCGTCATCGACGTGGCCATCAAAAGCTGTTCGATTGGCGTCGCGCTCCGGCACGATTAAATAGTCTTGGGCGGCCATAACCAGCACAACGTCCGGCTCATCGATACCCGTTAAATACCAGAAGTTAGCATCCTGAGCAAACGGGAACGTGCTGTCGGCACCGCGTTGCAGTAAGCCGTTAGCTGCTACCACAATGGGCGCGGACGTTGTGGCGCGCTCGCGCAACTGCTGCCGGTTAGCGGCAAAAAAGGCTGAAGAAAAGTGTGACTGCATGGCTAGTTACCAAAGTATACCAAACTAGTGTGCTTGCACCCATTACTTAACGAACCCGGCGCCGATCTACTTAGGCCGGTGTCACCAAATACTTTACGACCACGGCGGCTTTCGTGCCGCCGATCGCCGCCGCTATTTCTGTCGGGCTGGCCGCCGTGACCCCGCGCACCGATCCAAAGGTACGCAACAATTTCTGGCGGGTTGCCGGCCCAATGCCCGGAATATCTTCGAGTAGCGAGCTGACTTGGCGTTTGCCCTTAAGTACATGGTGGTAGCTGACGGCAAAGCGGTGCGACTCATCGCGGATACGCTGCAGTAGCTTAATCAGGTTAGTATTATGCGGCACATTCACGACTATAAAGTCGTCGCTTTCGGTCGCAAAACCACCGAGCCGGTGCAGAACTTCATGGTTAAGTGTGACATTGCTCTTGCCTTTTTGAATGACGATTTGCTCTTCGCGTTTGGCGAGCCCGATAAATGGCAAACTGTGGCAGTCACGCTCGTCGCGCGCGGCTATGGCCGCATCAATTTGGCCTTTTCCACCGTCAATCAACACTAAACTGGGCTTGCCCCAAGCTTTGATATTCTTGGCGCTTAAGCGACGCTTGAGCGTCTCGTTCATATTATAAAAGTCGTCGTTTTGATTGATCTTGGTCTTGAATTTACGGTACTCGCTTTTATTGCTGACCCCGTTTGTAAAGACCACCATACTGGCTACTACGTCCGTCCCCTGCATATGGCTGATGTCGTAGCCCTCGATCCGAGCGGGAGCTTTGGGGAGCCCCAACAAATCCACCAGCTCGTTCAAGGCGTGGTCTTTGCTGATATCTAAGAATTCCTTGTCACTAAAGATGACTTGCTGGCTGAGTTTCTGCAGGCTAAACAGCTGGTTGCGCAGTGTGGCCGCCAGCTCAAAGTCCTTAGTTTTGGCGGCCCGGTGCATGTCACTGGCCAGCTCTTTTTCAATCGATTTGCGCTTACCTTCGATTACCGCTATCAACTTACGTAAGTTTGCGCGGTAATCTTCCAGACTCGTCCGACCATCCTCAAGGCCCGGGTCCAGACCTAAATGATAATGTAAGCTAGCTCGTTTCTGGCCGGCAATTTGACGGGTGGCATAGGGAAAAACACGACGTAGTAATTTGAGCGCCTGACTAATTGACCCCGTGCTGTTATAGGGGCCAAAGTAGCGGGCCTTATCGTCGAGTGGCCGGCGCGTCGTACTGACCGTGGGGTAGTCGCTGTCGTAATCGATGCGAATGTAGCTCATCGACTTGTCATCCCGCAGCAAAATATTGTAGCGCGGCATATAGCGCCGGATCATTTCAGCTTCTAAAAACAGGGCCTCAATTTCGCTGTCGACTTCCATCCAATCGACATCGGCAATCTCCATCACCAAGGCTTCGGTTTTGGGGTCGCGCATCCGAGATTTTTGAAAATACTGGCGCACTCGGTTACGCAGCACCGCCGCTTTGCCGACGTAAATAATCTCACCTTGGGCATTCTTATGAAAATACACACCTGGTGTCAGCGGTAGATTGTTTAATTTATTCTGAAGTGAGCTATTCACTCTCTAATTCTAGCGCAGACTCACTCGCCAAGCACGTATTCCCAGTGCCAAGGCTCGGGAGCGGATGTGCCGGGAGCGGCAAAAGCCGGGTGATTCCAACCGTGATTGAGGGCATTATCCATCATCCACTGATACTCATTACTCCCAAACGATTGCATACCGCCACCCATGTCGACTGCCAGCCCCCAACCGTGTTTGGAAAAACCGGGTGTGGCCGCAAACTGCGGTCGCCCTTTATCAGTAGCGTCTTGTTTAGTGGCAACTTGGTTGTCGTAGTTGCGGTAAGCGTCATTGAGCACGATATCGTGACCAAATTGCGCCTTAAAGGCATCATTCAGTTTCAGAAAAGCCTCGGCGGCTGGTTGTGCTAACTGGCGGTTAGGCCATGGTGAACCTAAGTCGACGACATTGCTCAGCTTGCCGTTCTGTTCACCTTGTTGCTGAAAGGTTTTCTCGAGTGGCGTGCGCGGAGCGTCAGGCAAGGCCTGCGACCGATTAAACTGGCCGGACGCTTCGAGGCTGGCGATTTCGGTCGTTCGTTGGGCGTCGATGCTGACCGGTGGTGTCGTTTCGGGAGCAGCGCTATCAGGGGCTGGGGCCGCGGTTATCGAGGGAGTCTCAGGAGCCGGGCTATCGGCTGGCGGCTGGGGTGCCGGGGTGGCGTCAGTTGGTGTGGTGTCAGTTGGTGGGGTGTCAGTTGGTGGGGTGGCGTCAGGAGCTGAAGCATTCCCAGCATTATCCGGGGCTTGCTGACTCGGCTGCGCGTCTACGACAAGGCCACCACCCGTATCGGTCGGCGCGAGGAAAGTTTCTGGGGGTATCACAGGACTGGCCGGATCGGGTGTTGGTGGTGCTGGAGCTGGAGTAGGAGCCGGCACTGGGGCTGGCACAACTACGGGAGGTGGCGGCGCTGGAGCTTGGACAACATCTAGGCCCTTATTGTAAGCTTCGCTGAACCCCTGAAGCCCGTTTGTTCCGCCATTTACGACGGCCCGGGCTGCACTCAAATCACCGGCATCCAAAGCGTCACGAATCCGTTGTTCGTGATTTCCTGCCGTCATAAACCAGGCTAAGATTTTGGCGGCGACCTCTGGATTGAGTGCTAAATCAGGGTTGTTGATTAGATCAACGCCAATAGCATCTCCGGCCCTCTGATAATTAGACTCCCAGGTTAGTTGGATAAAGCCTCTGCCGTAATAGTCGCCCTTGGGCGTGCGATAGCGCCCTTCACCCTTGCCCCACTCGGGTATTGGTTTGAAACTGCTGGTTTCCACATTTATAGTAGCGAAAGCGTACAGAACCATTTTCGGATCGGCTATACCACGACTCGCGAGGGCCTTCATGATCAGACTATAGTTTTTGTCTATCGTTCTTTGGGAAGCATTCGGTAACATTTTGTGCACTAGTTCTGGCGTGACTAGCTTAGCTGATTCGGGAAGCCCCGAAGCATGTTCGTGGGCTTTGGGAGCGGGCGATGGTGCTGGTGGTGCAGCTTTTGGAACAACGGGCGCTGGCGGCTGGTCGGGCGATGGAGTGGGTGCCGGATTATGAGCGGCGTAGTACTCGCTGCTGGCGAGTAGTTGAGCCAGCTGTTGTTTTTGGTCGAGCGTCATATCAGGGCTTAAACCGCTATTTGCTTGCTGTAGGCGAGCAGCGTGTTTAGCGGTCAGCTGACCAATAGCGCTCTGGGTATCGGCGCTATCCTGACCACCCTTGATCACATTCCACTGGTCGACGCTAATTGTATTGAGCACGTTTGGATCGGTGAGGGCCGTGGCTGATACGATCAACATGTTTCGCACCAACCCGACTATTTCTTGGGGTACAGCCGGCGCGTTGGCCAGTCTAGTATTAATGCTTTCAATTGCAGTATTCACCGGCGTCACGGGGGACACTTCGGCGTGTTTCGGGCTATACGTATTCGCCAGCGCCAGCGCGCCAGCCGCAATGTTACCGTTGGCGGCGGCATTTATGACCTCATCATGAACGGTTTCGTTTTTGATTGACAGAATACTGTGCACGGGTTGAGGGTTAGCCGGCAAAACCATTGAAGAACCTTCGGTGATGATTACTCCACGGTTGTTTACTTCTTGGGATGGCTGGTTTAGCGGCGTAAGTTGCGCGATTGGGCTGGCCGGGACCACCAGGCCACCGTCGACTTCACTGGTGACCGATTTGGGGAAGGTACTGGCTTGATTGGCCGCGTATAGGCTCGTGCCAACATTGGCGTTGTTGGTAGCGGCCTGAGCCCGAGGGGGTTCAATGACACTGAGTCCAAACGTGCCGGCGACACCGACTAAGGCTGCCGTCGAAACTGCTTTTTTATGATTGACCGCAACGTGCTGCGAGGTGACGTGCGCAGCCCGAACCGCATGAGTTGAAGCTGCTCTAGCTCCATGACCGACTTTAATAATTGATTGGCCAACTCGTGTCGGAACAACAGTGTCTTCAAACTGTTGCTGCCAGGCGTGCACCGGGATAGCCTCGACGGCTTGCAAGCTGGAGACCAAGTCGGGGTCAGACCGCATGCCTAACTTTTTTCTCCGGTCGCTACGCTGTTTGCTAGCCCGCAGTTCGCTGCGATGATTCATGACCAAGGCTACTTTATACTCGTCAAGGCTGATGTCTTTAGCGCTGCCGTCTGGCTCGATAACTGTCACCGACGAATCTCCACCAATATGGCCGAAAGCTTCACCGTTGTGCCGGAGTATTCGCTCGTTGTGCCCGGCCTTGTGGTCAGCGATGTACTTACTATAGATCCGCTGCGTCATATCGATAACAACCTCTTGGTTGTTAGGATTATAGAGCGCTAAGTTACTACAAGTTGCATCGGACAAGCCGGTCGGACCGTCGATTTCGGCGGCGACATGCTCAAATATTTTGGCGGCGACAACAACTTGCCCAGCCGTTTCGACTGCCTTGGCGGCATCGGCCGTAATGTCGCTCTCTTTGGCGCCGGGGTAGAGTGTTCTGAGGCGCGGCACGAGCAGCTGCATAAACTTCAAACTGTTCCCGCTAATGGCTTCAAAAGCCCCACCGGGTGTATAGGGATCGTTGGCAACAAGTATCAAGTCGTCGACAGTATGATTGGCCAAAACTTCGCTAACGCCGAGAGAATACTCGTGTGTGATGTCCGAAATTTGAGCTGCCACGTTCGACAAATACTCATCGTGTTCGGTTGTTGGTGGGTAACGTCTTTGCTCCATCATATCTCCTATGCGTCAACGCTTAACTGTTTGAAGCTGACAACGATGCGTCTTAAAAATCCGTCCTTATCTTCAACTGCTTTACCGACTGCTGAAGCGCCAAGTTTGCGGTGCCTTTCAGCCCCAGTTTCGAGCGTCGTCAATTCGGCCGGCGCTACCAAAGTAGCGCTGTCCATGGTTGGTTTGACATAGCTTGATCCGCTACTGTTTTGATATAAGATCCGGTTTTTGGGATCATCGGCTGGTGCCGGTAAATTCCCAATCTGCTCTGTAACCGACAAAACCGCAGCGTACAGCTGCCTGATGTGCGCTAATTCCTTGGCGATTCTTGCTTCCAGAGCAGGTAGTTCATCGCTACGGATTCCGTCTATCTCCGCTTGCAATTGGCTGATTTTTGCGCCAGAAGCAACAAAATCTTGACCAAGAAGATTATTTTTTTCATGCAAACTTCGGTGGTAACCGAGTGCGTTAGTAGCATAGTTAGCTAATTCAGCCTTAATCCCCGCGGCTTTCTGATTGAGTTCGGTTTGTTTGTTTTGTTCGAGCGCCAGTTGGTCCTGCTTTTCAGTTTCTTCTGCTTTAATTGCTTGCTTCGTGTCGAGCAGAGCTACGTAGCAGTCGTCGGCATCGGCCAGTTCGGTATAGATACCGCGTTGTTTCTCTTGAAGATCTAAACTATGTTGCACTGCCACGCCAGTCACTGCTTCAACACAGACGACACGTTCTTTTTCGGCGGCCAAGCTGGCTGCGCAGTCCACCGCATAATTGGCGACAAAATCTTTCGATCGTCCAAGTGCTACTTCAAGGGATGCGTGGTCATACGGCAACATGCTCAGTACTTCTTGTGAATTTTGGGTTGGGTACAGTTCGGGTAATTCGTGTAGTTCGTTCATTTCTTT
>JBBRZI010000016.1:0-23276 GCA_038236865.1 Saccharimonadales bacterium (SeqCode) | reverse complement strand
CGGATTGCCGACGGCATGGGTGACGAAGTCTTTTTGCAGGGCGCTAACATGGGTATCCGCCGCTCCGCTTGGCTCAAGATACGATCGACCGTCTGCAGTGGCGGCGGTCTGCATGAAGACTTTGACCTGGCGATTCATGCCCACCAGGCTAATTTAAAAGTTACCTTCGATAAACAACTGCAGGCCACCCTGTCGCTGCGTCGGTTTGATTCGACGCTGGTTGATTTTTGGCACTATGCCTGGCTGAGCCCGAAAACCTACGCCCGCCACGGCTTATCGAGCCAGCGCCATATGTACTCGGTCATTTGGTTGGTTTTGGGCTTTTACTGGCTCATCAAGTTGTTGTACAGCGGCTATGATCCGATTACTGAACGAATGTCGCTTACCAAGTTGTTGGCTGGGCCAACCATCGCCCGCGTCAACCCCGCCACCTTTGTCGATTAATTTATGAACAGGCTCTAAGGCTACTGATTATTTGAAACAAAGCCACCGCTATCGGTTGCCGCCGGATGGCAAGTACCCCAAAGGCCGGCGTGGCTGGCCTGAGCTTGGGATTGGGCGAGCGAAAACTGGTCGGATTTAGTAAAAGGAAAATAGGGATAGTAAAATCCGTAGCCGCCGCGGATGAGCTGCTGATTGACGAGCGTCCCGTCGGTGAGGTAGACGTAGCGCAGCAGCCGGTTGTAGCGGTCGCGGTCGGTACTTAGGCTGTCGGAGACGAGCCGAATCGACTTGGTGCCAATGATACGTTTTGTGGCGGCAGCAGCGGCTGGCCCGTAGCACTGCACCGGCGTATTGGGTTTGTGAGTTTCGGGAGTGTCGACGCCGATAAAGCGGATTTTCTCTAGCTGGCCGTTCATGCTGACGGCTATCGTGTCGCCGTCGACGAAGTTTTGGACGGCATAGAGCCCGGGTTGGGCCGATTGGATCATGGCTGCGCCGGTACCAAACAGCGCCGACTGCTGCAAATAGCTGTAGCTGAAGAGCAAGCTGAGAATGAGGGCAACGAATATATATCGTCTGGGGCGGTGGCGTCGGTGGGGCATGCTACAAGCTAAGGTGACGCTTGATTGACTCGACGTCAAATTTGGTGCCGTCGATTTTAATCGGATTTTCATCTTTGCTCGGTGGCTCTAGCTTGGCAACGATGGCGTCGAACTCGCTCTGGGTCATCGAACCCAATACGCGGGTATCGACGCCTCCGAGCAGCTGTACGGCTCGGTGGCAGGCGACTTCCAACGGCGTGGTTACCCACACCAAAACGGTGGTGGCGTTGTAGATAGCGGCGACTTGCCTGAGCGCTTCACGGTCACTCCGGAAGTTGAAGTTTGTGTCGTAGATAACGTTATTGCCCGCTTTGAGCAGCTCGGCGGCTCGCTGGTTCAGCCGCTCGTATAATTGGTGGCTTTCCCCAGCTGTATGGTCAGGCGTGCCAAACATTTCGCTCCGCACGTGGTCGGCCCATAAGTGTTCAGCGCCGGTTAACTGCTGAATGATTTTAGAAACGGCTGTTTTGCCGGCCCCCGGGTAGCCCACGAAGAGGTAGAGTTTTGGGTTTGTCATCGTAGGGCCATTGTAGCAAATATCGGGCAGGTACGGCCGCCAATTGTTATATGTGGAGTTGATCGATTTGATACAACGGCACCAAAGTCATTGTCTCTGGAGTTGCACCGTCAATGCCTACCTGGTAGCCGGGTTGTTTGGTCGAATAGCTGAGCCCCCTGATCGGTACCGACTGCCCGGTCTCGGGGTGACCGATTTTGATTGGCGTGCCCTGTCGATATAGCTCTACCATGGCCTCACCAAGCAGTTCGACATTTTTGGCTAATTGCTGTTCGATTTGGGCATCAAGCAGTAGGTGGTTTTCCGGGCTCTGCCAGTTTTCCATAAAGGCCAGCCAATGGAGTTGCTCGGCCGAAAGTCGAGTCGTAGTGTCGATAAATTCAGCAATTTCTTGAAGCTGTTGGGCGGGAGGCAGCTGGTTATCGACCCGGTCGCCCGAACCCTTGGCCGTTGCCAGCCGGCTATTGGGTAAAAAACTGGAGACACCGCTTGGCCCCAACGTGGACGCGGTTTGAGACGAATGGAGGTACGCCAGATGTGGCGGCGACAGGAAGCTGGTTGTTTCGTGCGCTAATCTCATATAAATTACCGTATGAAATTATTGTAGTCGATTGCTTTTAAAAAACAATATAGCAAGTGAGGCCAGGCTAGAAATCGATACCTTTGTTGGCCAGAAATTTATCGTCGAAGTGGTGTTTGACTTTCTGCATTTCGGTGGCAATGTCGACTTTGTCCAGTAACTCGGTTGGAAAATTGCGGCCAGTGAAGCAGAGGCTGGTCTGCGCTGCCCGGCTGTCGATCAGGGTTGTCATCTGTTCAACGCTGAGCAGACCGTCGTGGACGGCGTTGTTGATCTCGTCGCAGATGACGAGGTCGTAGCTGCCATTGGTGACTGCCTTGAGCGCCTCATGGAAGGTTGCCAGCGCGGCTTGTCGGTGTTGGTCTTCGGTGACGTCGGGTTGGCTCAGGTCGCCGGCTTTATAAAATCCTTTACCGCCTTTATAGAAATAGAGATCGTCTTTATACAGGGGCATGATATCGCGGATGAAGACGTGCTCACCGACGCCCCAATACTTGATGAACTGGATGAAAGCAACTTTCCAACGATTGCCGAGGGCTCGGGTTAACAGCCCCAAGCCGGCGCTGGTTTTACCCTTGCCGTCGCCGGTGTAGACAACAACAACTGATTGTTTGGTCTGATAATCTTCAAAGCTCATGTGAATCTATTGTACACACATTAGCGGTGGCTAAGCGAAATTAGGGTTACTAGCCAGTCTCATGTAACTGGCTAGGCTGGCCGGCGGTGGCTGGTGGGGCCTGTTCCGGTTGGGCAACAACTTGGTCGACGAAGGACCCGACGTAGTACGCCAGACGATATTTCCGGGCTTTATCACGAAGCTCAGGAGCTTCGGCGTTTGGCCGCATGTTTGACGTCATTTTGCCAGTTTGTACACGATTTGAGGTTGCGCCGCGGAGTCTTAATAAGAGTTCTTTCATGGCTTTGTCGGCTTGCAGAGATTTTTCGGTAGCTGGATCGTATGAGACGGAGTCATCGTAGCGTTGCCCAAAATATTCAGCGACAACGTCAGGTAGATTGCGTTTGAGGGTAGTTTCCCGGTCGTTGCGTTCAGCGTAGTCGATTGAGCCTAAATCACCGAGTTCATCGATGACCTCTAAGACAGCAGCGGGGTCCTGGTGGATGTATTTATCCAGAAGTCGAACGCGGCGCTCCACCGCTACATTGCCAATGCCCGTAAAATCTATCGTTGGTCTTACTACTGGCAGGGCTTCACTCATGGTTGCTCCTTTAACATTGTACTAGCTAAATAATAACGGATATAAAGCCGGGTAAAGGTAATATTTCTTACAGACGTGGCCCGGCTACTGGGTGAGGGCTGCGTCAATGGCTGGGCGGTCAAAGCCGACGATGATTTTGCCATTGATGTCGATGACGGGGATGCCGCGTTGGCCTGATTTGTCGACGGCCTCGGTCATAAACGTCGGATCGGTATCGACGTCTTTGTCGGTGTATTTGACACCTAATTTGTCAAAATAATCTTTAGCGGCCTTGCAAAAGGCACACCAAGTGGCGCTGTAGACGGTAATGTTTGGTTGATTCATGGTATTATCATACCACTATATTTCGTATAGTGAAAATATTTTGAATCTAATCTCTGTTGTAAAAGTTGCACTAGTGCTACCAAGGGCCTAGAACGGGGTTGACGCACAGCGTCGGTGCGGCCCAGAACTCCGTGCGCTTGAATAACAGAGAGATCCCCTGGTATACTAGATATTAATGGTGAAAAATAGTGCGACAACTAAGCCGGCACCGACAGTTTCGGCTGCCTCGCCTTTGAAGAAATCAGATACGAGTAGCCAGAATACCCAGCTGGTATTCAATAGTGCGGCGATTGGGATGAGCTGGCAGTTGGCCGTCGTCGTGATTGCACCAATTGTTGGAGGCTACAAGCTCGACACGTGGACGCACAGCTCGCCGCTCTGGACGTTCGTTGGCCTGGCCGTTGCCATGTTGGGCATGATTGTGGTAGTCCGCCGCACACTGAGTGACTTTAATGAAATGACAAAGCTAGATCCGCCGGATTCCAAGGAGAATACAAAATGATTTCAAGCCTGATACGTAACTTTGCCGACACCGGACCGAGCGTCCATGTTGCTCCGGCTGAGGTGTTTCACGTGGGCGGTGTCGTGATTACAAATTCGATTTTTTACGGATGGATTTGCACCATCTTAATTATTACTTTGCTTGTAGCGGTCGCTCACCGTGTGACCGTCAAACCCAAAGGCGGCATTACGCAGTTTATCGAGGCCGGGGCTGAGTTTATTACCGCCTTGGTCGTGAACACGTTTGATGACAAACAAAAAGGTCGCAAGTATGTGCCCTTCTTCGTGACGCTGTTTTTCTTCTTATTACTGAGCAACTGGCTGGGGCTGCTGCCGGGCGTCGGCGAAGCGTTTCATATCGGCGATACCCCACTGCTGCGGCCTTTTACGGCCGATTTAAACGGCACGCTTGCCGCCGGCATCATCACGATGGCCGTAGTGTACAGTGCGTCAATCCGTGAATCGGGTGGTGTGCTCAACTATATCCGCCACTTCTTTGTCGGTAACCCGCTCAATCCGCTGTACTTTATTATCGGCATTCTCGAGATGATTACGGACGTGACACGAGTGTTCAGCCTGTCGCTTCGTTTGTTTTTAAACGTCACGATTGGCGAAATCGTGATTGCTGTTTTTTCCTACCTGGGTCACGTGGCTGCACCGCTCGCGGCCATGCCATTCACCCTGGTCGAGATGTTTGTGGGTGCCCTCCAGGCCTACATTTTCACCATACTGAGCTTGATGTACTTGGCGATCGCCGTTAACCACGCGGGTGAGCATGGACATCAAGACTTGACCGAGGAATCGGTTCCTGAAACAATGGGGTTACAGCCAGGCAAGGCCTAGGCGTCTACAAGTGTTAATTAAATAGTGTTACATATAATTTAAGATTCAAGGAGTTAGAGTCAACATGGTATATCTTGCAGATGCAATCAATACAGCAATTATCGGTAAAGGCCTCATGGTCGGGTTTGGTTTTATCGGCCCAGCAATCGGCATCGGCCTCATCGGTGGCAACTACCTTCAAGCCGTCGGTCGCAACCCGGAAGCAGCTAAATTCTTTGGTCAGGCGCTAGTCTTCGTGGCTATTGTCGAGCTGTTTGGTCTACTCGCCTTCGCATCAACCTTCATCGTCAAATAGAATTAGGACGTGTATATAATGCTCATTTCACAAACAGTAAGAATTTTTGGAGAGTCGAGCCCATCCGGGCTCGCCGCGCTCGGCATCAGCGGCCAGGCTTTGCTTATTCAGTTGGTCACCTTCGCGTTGGCCTACTTGGTATTGCGCCGCTATGCTTTTAAGCCAATTCTAAAAGTCCTCGATGATCGCCGCCAAACGATTGAAAGCGGTGTTGCCTTAGGCGAAAAAATGCAAAAAGATCAGGTTGTGCTCGAAGCCAAAATCGCCGCTCGCTTGCACCAAGCCCGCGAGCAAGCCGATGATATCGTCGCCCAGTCGCAAGACACCGCTCGCGATACTATTCGTGAAGCCGAAGACCGGGCCCGCCAAAAGGCCGACAACATCCTCAAGGACGCTAGTGTCGTCGCTGAGCAAGATGCTGGGCGGATGCGCAAAGCCTTAGAAGGCGAAATCGTTGGCCTGATCTCGGCGGCTACTGAAGTTATCATTGACGAGAAAGTCGATGCTGTCAAAGATGCTGCCCTGATCGACCGAGCGTTGAGGGGCCACGCCCGAGCATGAAGACCCCCCGTCACGTCGTCGCGATTGCCCTAGCCGAACGGTCACTCCACCAGCCCGACATGCCGGCTTTGAGCCGTGAAATTGCGGCCTACTTGCTCGCTGAGCGCCGCACCGGCGAGCTTGACTCGATGATGCGCGACATTATGCAGTACCGAGCCGACCACGGCTTGGTTGAAGTCGTCGCCGTCACGGCCCACCCGATAAATGCGACCGTCCGGGCTGACATTGAGAAGCGGATGAAGCACCTCTACCCGGCTGCCACCCACATAATCGTTACCGAGCGACACGACGCCAGTGTGGTTGGCGGGGTTCGTTTAGAGCTCGCGAATCAACAATTGGATTTGACTGTCCGTAATAAATTGAACCATCTTAAGCAACTAACCGCTGCAGGAAAGGAATAATCAATGGCTGAAGCCTCGATTAAAGATTTATCAGATGATATCCGAGCAGCAATTGCTCAACTAAAGGCTCGTCCGGAGATAGAAAACGTCGGCGTCATTACGCGTGTCGGTGACGGTATTGCTTGGGTGTATGGCCTCAGTAAAGCCGGCTATAACGAAATGCTTGAAATCGATGGTGTCAGCGGCCAAAAAGTTACAGCCTTTGCCTTCAACCTCGGCGAAGACGAAATCGGTGCCGTGCTGCTCGGTGAAGACACCGAAGTTAAAGCCGGCGCTACCGTTCGCTTGAGCGGTAAAGTTCTGGAAGTACCAGTCGGGCCAGAGCTAATCGGCCGCGTCGTCGATCCGCTGGGCAACCCGCTCGATGGTGGTGAGCCCATCAAAACCAAACTGCGCAGTCGCGTCGAACGCCCCGCTCCTGGAGTGCTCGACCGCAAAAGTGTTCACGAACCGCTGATGACCGGACTGATGGCAATCGATGCGATTGTCCCAATTGGCCGGGGCCAGCGCGAACTGATCATCGGTGACCGCCAAACTGGTAAAACCGCGATTGCGATCGACACGATGGTTAACCAAGCCCGCCAGAAGACCGGCGTTATCAACGTCTATGTCGCCATCGGCCAAAAACTGTCTAAAGTCGCTGCCCTGCAAGAGCGCCTGAAGCGCGAAGGTGTTATGGAGCAGACGATTATCGTCGCTACCAGCCCAGCCGACCCGGCCGCGATGCTCTACCTAGCTCCCTACACTGGTGCCGCCATCGGTGAATACTTCCGCGATAATGGCCAGCACGCCCTGATTATCTATGATGATTTGTCCAAGCACGCCGCCGCCTACCGCCAAATGTCACTGCTGCTGCGCCGCCCACCGGGTCGTGAAGCGTACCCGGGCGATGTTTTTTACTTGCACTCCCGCTTACTCGAGCGCTCAGCTAAGCTCAGCGATGCACTTGGTGCTGGTTCACTGACGGCCTTACCGATCATTGAAACCCAAGCCGGTGACATTAGCGCCTACATTCCAACCAATGTTATTTCGATTACGGATGGCCAGATATTTTTGGAAACGAACTTGTTCTACCAAGGTATTCGCCCGGCTATTTCCGTCGGTTTGTCGGTCTCGCGCGTTGGTGGTGCCGCCCAAACCAAAGCTATCAAAGCGGTGGCTGGCGGTTTGAAGCTGAGCTTGGCTCAGTTCCGCGAACTAGCGGCCTTTAGCCAATTCTCGACCGATCTTGACCCCGAAACTCGCCACACGATTGAACGTGGGCAGCGCTTAACTGAACTCCTCAAGCAGCCGCAGTTCAGCCCGTACGCCGTTTGGGAAATGTATGCCACATTGCTGGCTGCCACCCAAGGCGCCTTCGACACGGTCCCGCTTGATAAGCTCAAAACAGCTGAAGTTGCCCTCTACCGCGAGCTCAACAGCAAGCACCCGAAGCTCGTCAAAACCATTAACACCGGCGCTAAGCCGTCCGATGCCGATCAGGCCGCTGTACTCAAAGTCGCTCACGCGATCGCCAGCACTTACGCCGATGAAGCCGTGAAAGCTAAGGGCTAGGAGCGCCTCGTGGCCAGCACAATTACCCTCAAACGACGCATCACGTCCATCAAGAACACTCGCCAGATCACCAAGGCTATGCAGATGGTGTCGGCCAGCAAGATGCGCCGCGCTCAAGATTACGCGTTCCGATCACGGGCGTACCGAGAGTTGGCTTTTAGCTTACTAAACCGTTTGGATGCGATGAAGGAAGTCGATCGTCAGCCACTGTTCACGGCTCGCCCGGTCAAAACTCGCCTCTATATTGTCGTGACGAGTAATAGCGGCCTGGCCGGGGCTTACAATGCCAATGTTTTGAAACTTTTGACTCAGTCGTTGCGGGCTGACCGCGATACAAAGGTTGCCAGCCGCTTGATTATGATCGGCAGCAAGGGCGCTCAGTTTGCCCGGCGCTTAGAACATGTTGATCTGCTGGCTGTCTATACTGAATTTAAAGACCAACCAGATGCCAATGATGTTCGACCGACCCTCAATATGTTGATGGCGCAGTTTAATGATGAGTTGGCCGATGAAGTGCAACTCATCTACACGATGTTCAAGTCAAACCTAGTACAGGAGGCCCAGAAACTCCAGCTCTTGCCCGCCACCCTCGATACCGCGGACAATAAAACTTCGGGTGGAGATAGCAGCAACTTTGAACCGGACGTCAATACCGTTATCGAGCAAGTCACCACCCGCTTAGTCGAAGCCGAATTATGGCAGGCCGTGCTCGAAAGCCTCGCCAGTGAGCACTCGATGCGGATGATTAGCATGAAGAACGCCACTGATAACGCCAACGAGCTGATCGATGATTATACACTGGAGTTCAACACTGCCCGTCAAGCGGCCATTACCCAAGAACTGGCCGAAATTACCGGCGGTGCGGAGGCTCTCAATGGTTGAGATGGATAGATACTGTAGCTACCGGCCCAACCTGCACTGGCTGGACTCGAGATGTTACTTGCCTGACCCGGACAGTCAAACCCCGCTGCCGTCGCCGAGCGAACCAGAACCCGAATCAGCAACAGAACCAGAAGTAGTAGAAACAATTCAGAAAGAGGAGCAGTAATGGCAACAGCAACCACCACAACCAAAACCGGTAAGATTACCCAAATCGTGGGCGTCGTTATCGATATCGAGTTTAGCACCGGCAACTTGCCAGCAATTTATAATGCATTAAAGGTCCAAAACGGTGATCAAGAGTTAACCCTCGAAGTTGCCCAGCACCTCAGTGAATCAAGTGTTCGCGCGATTTCCCTCGGCTCGACTGATGGACTTCCCCGTGGCTCAGTCGTCACGGATACGGGCGCAGCAATCAGCGTGCCGATTGGTGATGGAACGCTTGGACGGATGTTCAACGTCACCGGCCAGCCGATTGACGGCAAAGGTGGCACCTTCAAGGAGCGCGCCCCGATCCACCGCTTGCCGCCTCCGCTCGTCGACCAGTCTGGTAAAGTCGAAATCCTCGAAACCGGTATTAAAGTTATTGACTTGATTGCCCCTATCACTAAGGGTGGTAAGGTGGGTTTGTTCGGTGGGGCTGGTGTCGGTAAAACCGTGCTGATTCAGGAACTCATCAACAACATCGCCAAATTCCACTCGGGCTACTCCGTCTTTGCCGGTGTCGGTGAGCGTACCCGCGAAGGTAACGACCTCTACTATGAAATGGAAGAATCGGGTGTTATTAAAAACACCGCCCTGGTGTTTGGCCAGATGAATGAGCCACCAGGTGCTCGTTTGCGCGTTGCCCTGTCCGGCCTGACCATCGCCGAAGGTTTTCGTGACAAAGGGAACGACGTGCTACTGTTTATCGACAATATTTTCCGCTACACCCAGGCCGGCGCTGAAGTTTCAGCCTTGCTCGGCCGCTTGCCTTCGGCGGTTGGATACCAACCAAACCTCGCCCAAGAAATGGGCCAGCTCCAAGAGCGCATAACGAGTACCCGTGATGGTTCGATCACCAGTGTCCAGGCTGTCTATGTGCCAGCTGACGATATGACCGACCCAGCCCAAGCCACGACCTTTGCCCACCTTGACAGCACGATTGCGCTCAACCGCGCTCTGACCGAAATCGGTATCTACCCGGCTGTCGATCCGCTCGACTCAAACTCGACCATCCTCGACCCCGAAATCGTCGGCGAAGAGCACTACAAGGTCGCTCGTGAAGTCCAGCGCATTCTGCAGCGCTACAAAGATCTGCAAGACATCATCGCCATTCTCGGCATGGAAGAACTATCTGACGAAGACAAGCAAACCGTTGGCCGCGCCCGCCGCATTCAGCGTTTCCTAAGCCAGCCGTTTTTCGTGGCCGAGCAGTTTACCGGCAACGCCGGCCAGTACGTTAAGCTGTCCGATACCGTCCAGGGCTTCAAAGAAATTCTTGAAGGCAAACACGACGACAAACCCGAGAGTGCCTTCTATATGAAAGGTGCCATTTCCGACGTAGTGAAAAGTGAAGCCAAGTAATGGGCGAAATGCTTCCAGCTAAAGGCACCATTCGGGAGGCTCTACAAGCCATGGCGCTGGAGAGTAACGTAAATAACGAAGGCAGTGTTTTGCTAACCCAGCGCCCTGAGGGCGGCCGTTTTCATGTCGCTGAACGTTATCTTCACCGAGTGTACCCACTGCTGGTGGGCATCGTTACGCCGCTGCGTGGTTCCGGCAATCCAACTGACTATGTGAGGAATAATTTATAATGTTTCATTTTCAACTCGTCTCGCTCACTGGTGTTAAGTTTGATGATGACGTCAGCGATGTAATACTGCCGACGCTTGAGGGTGAAATCGGTGTGCTGCAGCATCACATGCCGCTGATTAGTGTCGCCACGAACGGCGTGATTTGTGTGCGCCGCCACCCGAAAGATACCGATGCTCAGCGCGAATACTTCGCCACCAACGGCGGGGTTATCGAGATTGCCGATAACACACTTCGGGTGTTGGTGGACGAAGCCGACCACGCTGATGATATCAATGAGGCTGAGGCCCAGGCAGCTATGGAACTGGCCCAGCAGATGAAGGCCGAAGCGACCGATCAAGTCAGTCTTGAGCACGCTCAAACTTTGATGGATCGCCACGCTGTCCGCTTACAAGTTGCCAACCTCAAGCGTCGCCACACCAAGCGCTAACTCTAATCTATTTCGTCTGACTCCTTTGCTGGCAATTGTCATACCGGACTAGATCTGGTATACAAACAAAAGCAGCTCTACTTCAGAGACATCACCACCCTCACAATTCCGTAACTGCAATTTTCTCTTTTCTATCCTTACTTTGGACCGCCGAAGTAACAAAGCTCCCGACCATCACTCTGCGCGGGGCCAAAAAGCAACTGATTACTGCGTGGCTTGGAAGATTGGTTTAACTATTGCGAAGCACTATTTAATTACGGGTAAGAAGCGTCTAAGAAGTTAATAGCCCTTAAGAACCCACTACGTATAGCCAAGGTGAAGCCACCTATTTCACATCGCCGGTTTGAACTGCTGGAAGATGTTATTTAATTGTCTTTGCAAATAAACTTAGGTTTGATTGCGGCCTATTTAGGGCTAATTCAGCTTCTTGAAGTATCAGCTTAGCGTAAATAACGTTCGACGGGGCAATCGTCTGAGCGTCCTGATGCACGCCTGCAATTGCTTCACGTAGACCAAAATTCGACTGTGCTATAATTTCTTCATGCACAAGAAAACAAAAAAGAGAGTAGTCCTCACGTTGATTATGATGGCGATCATAGTTGCCATATCAGGTATTGTTTATGCTCAAACAACGAAACACCAAATCACCGAATATATGGAATGCGGCTGGCATACATCAGTGCTATACCACGATCAAGAAGTCAATAAATTAAACTATGGACATGGAATTGGCTCAACTACTCCTTGCATAGAACAAGGTATAGAACGAGGTACGCAAACCGTAAAAGATGCAGTGCCGATTTACGGTCATCGGAATACAGAAAATCAGTTCAAAATAGCAGTCGGTGTCCTGTTGTTAATAGCTGTACTTGTATACGCAGTTCCTGCAACTGAAAATAAGTCTCATTCCAAGAAATAGCTAAACAGTCTAGAAATAGGTGTGGTTAGCTAGTTTGCCCTGTTCCATACAACATTAAAGTTACCATCGGATGATGGGTCACTTGGCGATGCTTTTGGAAGTAGTTCGTTATTTTTCATAGTTATCCTTGTTACTTTCACTCCTGGAGACGTACTGGCAATAATATGGTCTATAGAATTAACACTATCGTAAACTGAACAAGCCTTATTGTATGAAACACTACTGTAAGATGAAGTCGGGAAATCAGTCGTGCCAAAATCCATTAACGGCATTACTGCCTGTATGTCAGTATCAGTGGGCGCCTCTACGATACACTCTTGAGTTTTAGCTGATAGCTTTGTGCTGAAATCGATCGTTGAATTTTGTGCCCAAACAAAGCTAGGGGCTGCTGGGTCAGCGCCTAGATCGTACAAATAAGTTCCTACCGAGTAGTATCCTGTAGGAGTAACCAGCGCGAGGATCCTATCGCCAGGACTAATTACATTGCTGTAGTATGTCGCGCCGGCGACCGATGGCTCAGCTTCATAGAATCCTCGAATTGTGGTTGTTCCGTGGTCACATAGCTCAAGAACTCCGGTTTGATAAAGCGGATCAACAGGATTACCGCCATAATACCCGCCAAGTCCTGCCCAAATAGATACTGCATTGTAGTCCGTCGGGCCGCAGCTTGGAGGCGTAGGGACTGTAAAATCCATTTCAACACTTCCATAAAGTGGGGTTTGACTAGCGGCTAATGGGTCTGCCATATACCCAGCGTAGTTGCCTGTTGTTGCGTCATTGAGCGTTGAGATAATATTATGGTGGACTGGGCTACTAGCTACTACTCCTGGCTCAGCAGCGACATTACCTCCATGCGCTTCAATCGGAATTGCTGAAGCGGAAAGTGTAACAATGCTAAGTGCAAATCCAGGTACTAGCCGTACTGCTCGCCTGCGAAAATCCCTGTCTCCGCCTGGGGGGCTGTTGATCAATTGCTCTTGCAGGGGCTCGACGTTCTGTAGCGAAATTTCAGTACTTGGGGTTAGTTCTGGGCTTAACACGATGCGACTCCTTACTTTATGCTCATATTCATGCGTATTATTATCTGGCCTACTGTGGCTCGGCCCTTAAAGCACTAGAGGTGATACTTATTGTTTAGTCTACTCCTTTTTTGTCCCACCACCACTCTTAGGGAAAAATTAAGAAGGGCTAGCCTCTTGATAAAGTGAACCATTACGGTCACCTACGGCATACATCATAGTTGGGAAATGAGATTGAACTAACGATGATATCTCGATCAAGGTATCTTTTTACTTTATAGAATTTATAATTGTATAACTATTCCATTATTGAGCGATGAGTTTGCTAGTGCAGAAAGCACAGCGGCTGGCGGCTTCGGGGACTTCGCTTAAACACTCCGGACACTTTTTGGTAGTTGGATCGGGTGTAGACTTTTTGCGGTTGGCGCGGGCCACCAGTTTGTTGACGGGCTGGACGATAAAAAAGAATACGACGCTGGCGATTAAGACAAATGCGATGACAGCATTTAGGAAATCGCCATATAAAAACTGACTGCCATTGATTGTGAACTTGAGCTTAGAGAAATCGGGCTGTCCGCCGATGGCTGATATTAGCGGCGTAATGATGTCTCGGACGAGTGCGGCGACGATGGCGCCAAAGGCGGCACCAACGACAACGGCGACTGCTAAATCAATAGTATTACCGCGAAGAATAAACTTTTTAAATTCTTGTAACATATGCAACCTCATTACTTGGTAGCTACATAATAACAAATAAACTTTATGCGCCTAGCAAGCTTAACCTCACGTCGGGCGTGGAACAGTCCTTAGTCTTTCATAATGCGGTGGCGATAGCACTGTGTCGAGCAATGTGATCCAAAGCTAGCCCACCACACAATATATTTTGTCGCCCCAATCTATCCTCGGCGGGGAGGCTGCTGTTGCGCCGTTTCTCTGAGGCCTGCAATATTCAAGCCCTTGGCCATGACTTTAGTGCTCGGAGCAAATGGCTAGTCATTCGCTGCTATCACCGGAGAAATCGCAAGACCGTGAATGCTTTGTTAGGGCTCGGGTAATGTACGTGGTTGCTACAGTAATGGTTCTGGATTGATGTCACTCAGCGGTTCAGATTAACCTCTGAAGGACTGGTTGATTGGCTGCAATAGGTACCATACCTATGAGTGGTTGAACGGGCTCCGCTTTACAAATATAATAGTTCAGGTTACTCTTGAGTCATTAATATAAGTGGAGGCTCCAAATGTTTGGACGTTACAAGATAGCTGCATTGGTGGCTGAGTTTCTTGGTACAGGAATTCTGACATTACTAGTATTGAGTGTAAAAACATCAAACTTAGGCGTACCGTTTTTTGTAGCTTTGGCTGCTGGACTCGGCTTTGCCTTACTAACGTTCGTGTTTCACGCTGTATCGGGTGCCAACTTTAACCCCGCCTTAACAATCGGTCTATGGACGGCTCGCAAGCTGTCGACACTGACGGCAGTTTTATACGTTGTCGTTCAGTTGCTCGGTGCTTGGGCTGCTTATGGAGTCTTTACGTACTTGGTCAACAACACGTTGCCAGTTGTGAAAGACACCTTCTCGACGCGTCTACTCGTAACTGAATCGATTGGTACGTTCATTTTGGCACTTGGCTGGTCTGCAGCTATTTACCAAGGCTACACGCGGGCTGTGACGGCTACCGTAGCCGGTTTGGCCTACATCGCCGGCATTATCGCCGTTTCTGAAGTCACCGTCGGCCTGCTGAACCCAGCAGTTGCCTTAGGTGCTCGTTCGTTCGTTCTGACAACCTACGTGCTTGGACCAGTGATTGGTGCCGTTATCGGTATCAACCTTTACGGTTTACTGTTCGCCCCCCGTGAAGCAGCCGCTGTTGTAACGGATGGTAAAACATCAGTATTCGCACCTGCGGTCAACGTTAAGAAGCCTCGCGCTGCTAAGGCTGCCGTTGCAACTCCTGCAAAGAAGAAGCCTGCAACCAAGCGCAAAAAAGCTTAAGTCAAGCTAGTCCCTATTTAAAATACCGCCTCCTCGGAGGCGGTATTTTAATGACGCCCAGTTCCCCTCTCCCCATTGTCATAAAGCCCACTCGGCCGCACCCAGTAATGTAGCCGACTTCAGCTCCATTGTGTGAGAGGTCCGTCCTCTCACACTACAGAGGTCTGGCATAGCGGTAGCCATCTGGCATGATTGTGATAATACCAAATTTTGGGTTGTGTGAGAGGTCCGTCCTCTCACAGTCCTCTCGCACTACAGAGGTCTCGCATAGCGCTAACGACCTGGTATGATTGTGCGAGGCGATAACAATTGAGGTTTTACCTCCCGCACAAATCCAACACCAAAGTTATTTATAGAGTCAACCCAAATGGCGCTACGCGTCGAGTGGTTCGTCTAGCTCAGCAAGCAGGTCGTTTTCGAATGCCTCGATACCCTTAAGATCAGTTGAGTAGATACTAGTGTCCGGGAAGTCGAGCTCGGCTACGTGCTTCCAAACAGCTTGAATAAGCTGCTTAAGTCGCTGCTCGTCCTCCTCGTTAAAGCTGGCATGTAATTCCGTAATATCACCCAGCTCATCGGGCTCAACAAATTCGAGGTAGGCGTCGATCACGCGGTAGCCACGGAAGCTTTGTGACCCTTCGACGAGCAATTTGTAAAAGTACAATTGGTTGCGATAGAAATGCATCTGCGGCGTGTGGCTCCAACGCGAATGGCTCTTACCTGTTTTGTAATCGACGATGATGACGGTCTTGTTTTTAGCGTCAACAATCAGCTTATCGATTTTGCCGTTGAGCGCCGCCGACCCAATCCGCACACCTTCGTGTCGGAAGCTATACTCGGCCTTGTTGGCGCTGCCGATAGTGTGTGCGCGCTGGTCAAAGTAAAACTCCAAGGCTGCGCGGCCGCGCTCCAACAGCAAACTATTGTTGGGTTCGCCCAGGCGTTGCAACAGCAAGCGATTTTTGAAGGCTTGCATTGTTTGTTCCATGTTTGGCAGTGAGGCGTGCGACTTTTGAAAGTAGTGCACCCACTCCAACGTTTCGTGCATGGCGTTACCGTAGGCACTGTAGATAGTCGGAGCCGACGGAAAGCGCAGTAAGGCTTGGCGGAAAAATCGGGCCGGGCCATCGAGGCTTGCATCCAGAAAAGTGTTCAGTTGCGTCGGACTCAGTTGGTAATTTTGCAGCCGGGTGGCGAGCAGAGATTTTAGCTCGGGTTGGGCAATGAGCTGGTTTTGATCTTGCCAGTAGTTGCTTAGTTGGGTGAGCCCTGGCGTGACCCGGTCTTCGAAAATAACAGATTGAGAGCTGGCCGGTAAGAACGGACTGGCGACGCTGCCGTCGTCGTTGGTTTGCTCGGCCAAGTACTTGAGCCGGGTCGTCAGGCGGCCCGTGAAGGTGCTGGTAAAACTAGTAATGAACAGTTGCGTTTTGGCGCGGGTGAGCGCTACATAAAACAAACGTAAGCGCTCGTCTTCGGTTGCCCCGGCGTAGCGAATATAGTGCAAATTAGCCGGCAGGCTCAAGCGCGAACCGAGGGCCCGGGCTTTGTTGCCCCAGACTTCGTCGATGGCCGCCAGAATGAACACGGCGCTAAACTCTTGGCCCTTGGCTTTGTAGGCCGTCATTAACTGCACGGCCTCGGGCGCTTCCTGGTGGGGGTTGGTGTTGAGGATTTTAATCTCAGCCGTCAAGTGGGCCGTCACAAAGTCCAGGAAATCATTGAGATGCAAGGCGGCCGATTCGGCGCTGCGGTATTCACGTAGCCGTTCACGCAGAACCGTCAAATTGGCCAGCAACTGCCAAAAAGTTGTGGTGTCAGCCGCCATTGGCTCCTTGCCGAAGTAGTAGGCAAAAAACGGCGATGTGAACTCTTCGGGCGCATCGGGTTCGTGCAAATCAATCGGCGTGGTGCCCATTAGTACATCGAGGATTTGCTCGAGCGAATGGCTGGCCATCAGCTGGCTCAGGCGGATAAAGAACAAGGCAATCGAGCGGGTGGCGGGCTGCTCGAGCAACAAGCTTGTCCAGTCGCGTTTATCGGCACTGGCTTGCCAGGCCAGCTGCCAGACTAAGCTCGTTGGCAGTTGCCAAAAGCTGAGGCCCAACACCTTTGACCAATAGTGGTCCACCACGGCCAGGTTTTTATCTGATAAAGCAATAATTAGCTGGCTCATAATCAGCAGCTCCTGCACGATTGGCTCTTCGAGCACGTTTTCGCGCCGCTCGTAGTGGATCGGGATAGCCAGGTGGTGCAAGAACGGCACCAACGATTGTAAGTATTGGTGTTTGGGGGCGAGCACGGCGATTTGATCGGCCGGTGTTCCCTGCTTGATGAGATCGCTGATCTGCTCGGCTACCCAGCTGTCTTGGGCCAGTTCGCTTTTGAACTCACGGCGCTCCACGACAGCCGCCTCGGGCGACGCTACGGGAGCGGCAGTAATCGTTTTGTCGATGGCTGGAAAGTTGTGGTGCAGCCTGGTTTCGATCTGCCCGGCTACTGCGCCGGCCAGGGCCAGGATATCGGCGTGCGAACGATAGTTTTGGGTGAGCGGCACCACGGCCACGTCGCGATAGTTTTTATAAAAGTTGTGCATGTGCGAGTAGTTGGCGCCTTGGAAGGCGTAAATAGCTTGATCGTCATCGCCTACAGCCAAGACGTTGGGGCGGCCCTCGTGCACCGGGCTATCGGTCAGTAATTCCACTAGGCGGGATTGGGCTTCGTTGGTGTCTTGGAATTCGTCGAGCAACAAGTAGAGGTAGCGTTCTTGCAGGGTGTAGCGCAGTTCGGCGTGCTCCTGCAGGCCGCGGATGGCACGCAGTATCATATCGTCATAGTCGAACAGGCCTTGCTTGGCCAGTGTGCTTAAATACCGTTCGTAGATAATGGCGGCGGCTTCCAGTTTGCGGTTGGCGTCGCTGCCGGCCACAATGAACTCACCGGCCGGATCTTTCTCGAGCCACTTGTTTTTCCACTGGGTGAGCGACGTCGTTTTTTTGGTCTCGGCATGCAGCTCGAGCGCCGCTACTAAGTCCTGTTGCCACAGCAAACTAATGCCGACGACATCGTTGGGTAGTTTGGCCGGCTTAAGCTTGGAGGTGGCTTCGGCCAGCGTAGTAAACAGCGGCCCAGCCGATTTGTCGATGCGTTTCATGCCGCTCAGCAGCGTGCGCGTAATCGTAGAAGTTGTATCGACGAAACTTTGATTGGCCGTGGCGATAGTGCGCAAATCGTCCGGCGTCAGCAAGGCTCGCTTGCTGTCGCTAATCAGCGTTTTAACGTCGCGCAAAAATAGCTCGTGCTTGAGTGGGTTGGAATATGGCAAATGGGATTGAATGCTGCGGAAGATCGTATCGATCACCAGGTCGTCGGCGGGTTTGAGGTCGGCCGTAGCCGTAAAGTATTCCGGGTAGCGGCGCAGCAGTTCGCTGCCAAAGGCGTGGTAGGTGCTGATGGTAACGTTGTAGGCGGCTTGGCCGACGATGGCCGTCAGGCGTTCGCGCATGGTGTGAGCGGCCGAATCGGTAAAGGTTAAACACAGAATGTTCTCGGGCAGCACGTCCGTTTTGCGCAAAATGTTAGCAATTCGCAGCGTCAGCAGCTGGGTCTTGCCTGTCCCGGGCCCGGCCACGACCAGCACCGGCCCCTCAATACTATCAACCGCCAGCTTCTGGCTCGCGTTCAAACTCTTATACGCCCCTAAAAACTTCTGTTCCATGCTCCCATTGTATCCGAACCCACCCCATATCTCCTACCCGCAACAAAACCACCACTTTCAGCTCCCCAGACTAAGTTGAGTTGGAGCCAAATTAGAGCTGAATTAGTTCAAATACATAAAATAGTTAAGTTCGCTATCTGATATTTTTCAGTTACCGTATGGAATTGTCGAACTAGATTGGGAACTAGTAGCTGCCTTTTGAACAGCGTTGGTATTAATAGCGTCTTTAGCGACAAAAAATACTGCTGCATTGACTACGATAATAATCACATAAATAATAATTTCTTTAGTTTTTATTGGCAACTCTTTATCGGAAGCCACTGGCTCACCTAATTCTTTAACAATTTTTTCATAAGCGATAATAGCAATCAAACATTCAAGCGTAACTATAAGGGCAACTATCGATCCTATAAATACTAAGCTAATCAATAAAGTAGTCCATAAATATGCGCGGCTATGCCGTCCGTCGCTATATAGTATATTTTTACCCGAGAAGATAAGATAAGTACCAATTATCAAGCAGAAAACCCAAAATACAAGGCTGAATGCAAACGGTAAACCGTATAGAAAGGTAGTCACCAAAGGAGTTAAAGCCACTATCATCCAACCTATACCCAAGGTTGAACGCCCAGCCGTTTCAATACTTTTAATTCTTCTGATTTGCTCTTCGGTCAATGGATTTCCCATAATGATACCTCTTAATAATTTGAAGTATGCATCGTCGATATGATCAGGTCAAATTAATGACTATTCTGTCGTTTATCTAAATATATGCGTTAGAATGAATGATAATATGCGGCATATGGATAAATCTCGCGTTTTAGCACTCACATTAATCTTGTTATTAATTGTTGCTGAAGTGACTATGGGATTTTATGAAAAGTTCAACGCTAATACCCCCAGCAAAGCAACGATCAACCCGTCCATCGCCATACCTTCTATCGGCTCATTCGAGGCGACAATCGCAAATGTACGTAGTTCGGTCGTTCAGGTTAAAGGTCCCGGTTGCGGAGGTGTAGTAACAGGCAGTGGTTTCGTGGTGGGCACCGACCTTGTTGCTACAAATGCTCACGTGATAGCAGGAGTAAGCAAAGTCAAAGTAATTGATAGTAACGGAGAGCACCAAAGTACCCCGATACTGGTTGATAAAGATAATGATCTTGCAATCCTGAGGGTAAATAATCTAGCTGGCTTCCCTCTACGCATAACTGCTTTAAATCATCCTATCGGACAATAAGGGGTTTTGCTGGGTTATCCAGGCGGCCAAGAGTTATCTGGGCAACCAGCTGTCGTAGATGAACTCACGACAACAAACCTTGGAATATACCAGCAGACAGTTGCAGTTCATGATTTGTATAAAGTCATGGGCCAAATTGTACCAGGCGACTCAGGGGGTCCCTTCATTAGTAGGGCTGGCAATGTGATGGGCGTCATGGTTGCAAACTTTTACACCGTAAAGGGCGGCGGCTACCTAATCTCCGCGCATGAGTTAATTACTCTCGCGGAGCAAGCAAAGGATTCTTTAGTTGAAATTAGCACGGGGGAATGCGCTAGTGAAGCAAATCATTCTTTATTGGCTCCGGCTGGATCGACGTATGTAATTCCTCCTTTGCACTGGTAGGATGCCTTACATAGCATTTTGCTTCAGTCCTAGGATAGCTTATAGAACATACGACTCTTCTTTCGCTAACTAGGATTGGAACCTAAGGGCTCGAGGTGGGTTTGTGTGAAATGACGAGCTGAGTTAGCTGGTGGCTTTGGCGCAGACGGCGCAGTTGTCTTGCTCGCCGTATTCAGTCATGTATTGGCGCATGGCGCGCTGCCATGGTTCGTAATCGTGGAAGCCAATCAGGTCAGCGGCTTCGTGCAGCACCCAGCCGAGCCAGCCGTAAATGCGCAAGCCGCCGTAGAAGACTGCGGCCCAGTTGGCGCCGGCCGGGATGACGGTGATGGGCTGTTTGGCGACATAGCTCTTCATGGTTTTGCCGTTGGCTCGGCGGATCAGGTTGTGGGCCACTAGGGTGCCGTCGCGTAGAGCGGTTTGGGCCATGCCGCTGTAGGGCGTGTTGGCATTATCGCCGATCACAAAAATATTGTCCTCGGCCTGCAAGTAGGTATCGACCCCGACTTTGCCGTGGCCCATGATCGTGAAATTGTTGGCCTTGAAGAATGGGTGGTTGGTAACGCCGGCCGTCCAGACAACGGTGTGGCTGCGGATGGGTTTGCCATTGACGGTAAGTTCGTCGGCCGATTCGCCTTGTACGGCGCTATTGACGTAGAGTTTGACGCCGAGGCGTTTGAGTTGGCGGCGGACCATACGCGTGGCGTCGCGTGGCAGGCGTGGCAGTAATTGGGGAGCGGCCTCGACGAGGTCGACGTGGATGGCGCGGTGCTTGATGCCGTGCAGTTTCATGATGCGCTTGAGGTAGAGCGGCAGTACGCCGGCTAGTTCGATGCCGGTGGGGCCGGCGCCAACGATGACGTAATTGAGGTCGGGCCGGCGATCGTCTACCATTTGGGTGTGCAAGTGGGCTTTAAAACGTTCGGCTTCGGCTTGGCTTTTGATGCTGTAGGCGTAATCGCTCAGTCCGGGGATGCCGAAGTAATTAATGACGACGCCGAGGCCGATGATGAGGGTATCGTAGGGGTAGGACGCGCCGTCGGCCGTCGTCACGGTCTTGGCTTTGCGATCAATCGTTGTGGCGGCTCCCTTGACCATGGTGACTTCTTTGGCCGCAAAAAGATCGATCAGCGGGATGCTGGAATTGGCCCGTTTGCCACCGGTGGCGGTGTGGTAGAGGGTTGGGTAGTAGCGGAGGTTTAAGTCTTCGCTCAGGAGCGTAATGTCGAAACGCTTATCGCCGGCTAGTTCTAGGGCGGCTTTGGTTCCACCAAAACCGGCGCCGACGATGAGGACGCGTTCTTTTGGTTTTTGAATCATGCTTATGATTATAGCAGGTGGACTCACCTGCCGTTAATCAATCTCAACCTACTACCACTGTCATCCTGAACTTGATTCAGGATCCAGAAAACTTCTACTTTATTTGCTGGATACCGGGTTGAGCCCGGCACGACACTGGCAGCTTTAAGCGCTGGCGAGGGCTGTTAAGTAGGCCTGCCAGCCGTCGACCGTTGTTATGTGCGGGACACCGGCTTGCAGACGTTCGGCGGTGCCCGGCGCGTAGAAGTTGGTGATGGCTAATACGAGGCTGGCAACATTGTCGGGTTCACAGATGAGGCCATCAATGCCTGGACGAATGTGCTCGGCCATCGAGCCGGCGCTGGTGGCAATGACGGGTACGCCAAAAGCGTGACCAATGCCGACGTTTTGGCTGGCAGTGCCGCCGCGGTACGGCAGCACTAGCGCGTCGCAGGCAGCGAAGTAATCGGCCAGCTCTTGATCGGTAGCGTAGCTGGGATGGATGGTAACTTGGCTGGTGATGCCCAACTCTTTAATAAGCGTAGTGTAGGGCTCGATACCGCCCCAGAACTCGCCGGCCACCACTAGGTGCACAGCGGGAAGTTCGGCGAGGGCGTGCAGCAGGACATCGAGGCCTTTGTAGGGCCGGACAATGCCGAAATAGAGCAGCTGATGCTGGAGCGGCCGCTGGGTAAGCGGCGTGGCCGGTACCGTGCTCGGCAAGGCGAGCGGCAGGCTGGCGGTGGCGATTGGTTTAGTCGTGAGTGCGGAGGCTATCTTGGCCTGGGCGGGCGTGTGCACCAGCACCCGATCGATGCGCTTCAGTACGAGCCGCGTGACGGCACGGTCCCCCGGCTTGCCTTCGTGTGGCAAGACGTTATGGCACAGCAACAGCTTTTCGGCGCGAGATTTGCCCAAGGCGGCCATAATCGTTAAATAGATCGGCCCTTGGATCGTTGGTAACCACCAGACGAAAATAATCTTATCAAAGGCCCGCAGACCCCGGCCGAGCCGCCACCAGCTGATCGGGTTGTACCAAGCGAGGGTTCGAGTGGTGTGGTTGAACAAGGGGCGTTCGGGCTGGTCGGCAGGAACAAACTGACTGCCCGGGTATAACAATGAGGGATATTGGGCCCGCCATGAGCACAGTGTCACCTTGGCCCCCTGCGAGTCTAGCTGGTGGGCCAGTTCGGTCGTTTCCATGACGATGCCACCTTTGTACGGGTGGGAGGGCCCGATAATAGCGATGGTTTGACCACGAAGTGCTGACAACATGTGCTACCAGTATAACAGGCACACTTGTACATACTCGTTGAAACACTTATGCTTCTTGTATGGATAAATTTAAATCAAAACTGCAAACAATTGGATTCATGGGCGAAATGGATGACTCGGCGGCGACGCGGGATTTTTATAGTCACGATGCCTCGCTGTTTGAGATACGACCGAAGCTCGTCGTCTTTCCAAAAGACGCCGGTGACGTAAAAAAACTAGTCAGCTTGGTTGCGGCCAACAAGCATCATATGACGCATCTCTCACTCACGGCGCGGTCGGCCGGCACCGACATGTCGGGCGGAACCATCAACGATTCGGTGATTGTCGACTTTAGTAAGCACTTTACCAAGATTGAACGCGTCAGCGCTAACGAGGCTCAGGCTCAACCCGGGGTGTTTTACCGTGATTTTGAGGTTGAGACGCTCAAGCACAAAGCGCTGATGCCCACCTACCCGGCGTCGCGCGATATGGCGACGATTGGCGGCATGGT
>JBBRZI010000015.1:0-23403 GCA_038236865.1 Saccharimonadales bacterium (SeqCode) | reverse complement strand
TCAGACCAGCGCCACCGCTAACTACAAGATCGCCCCAGCCTATATCGGCACTCGTCAAGCCAACGTCCCGCTAATTGCCAGCCTCAATAACAACGGTGGCATTTACTACAATAAACTACACTTCGTGATCGATACCCAGGGTAACCCGACCGATGCCACATACGCCGTCGAGATTAGTACCGACGATTTCGTGACTGATACGCACTACGTCAAAAACGATCTAACGGTCGGCACCACGCTGACGACGGCTGATTTCCGGACCTACGCGATGTGGGGCGGTGCCGGCGGGGCGAACATTATTGGCCTCGCTTACAATACTCAATACTGGGTACGGGTCAGCGCCACCCAAGGCAGCTTCACTCAATCGGCCTATGGTCCAAACCCCAGCAGCGCGGCAAACACTGCTACGACGGCTAATCCATCGATTACGTTTAACTTAACGACCACTAGTCAGGCCGCCCCACCCTTTAGTATTGGTATTGGTACCTTGAGCCTCGGTGCCATCGGGACTTCTTCTGACACGATTAACCTTGGCTTAACGACCAACGCCAGCAATGGTGCAAACTTGTATATCCTGTCTAAAAATGGTGGCCTCAAAAGTACTTCAACGTCTAACACGATTGCTTCGGCCTCGGTGGCGTTGGGTTCGGTAGGGAGCGGCTACGGCGCCCAATCAGCATCGGCCAGCCAATCGTCGGGCGGCCCGCTGACGGCCGTCAGCCCCTACGCCGGCACGAGCGACGCCGTCGGTATCGTGGATAGCTTTAACCGCAGCCTCTACACGAGTTCGGCGCCAATCACCGGCGGCGTGGCCAGCTTGCTCTTCAAGGCAAAAGCCGCGACTACGGTGGTAGCGGCCAATGATTATACTGATATCGTGACAATTGTCGCCGCCGGCAACTTCTAGTTGACACGTTATGACGCTTAAGGTTATTCTATATTAAGTATAGTTCGTAACTATAGTTCGAATTAATAATATAAATACATACAATCCCTATAATGGAGGAACATATGAAACAATACCTTAGTTCGATTAGTGCCAAAACCTTCTTATTATTCAGTACCCTCGTTCTGCTTTTGAGCGCCGCTTTGCCGGCTCTGGCCTCGGCAACCCAGCTTTCCCAAACCGGCGTGCGGCTTGGTCGGCTAGGCATCACTGCCGGGTCAGGTGGCGCCGGCGATAACAACGATATGCTCATTACTTTTAAACTCAACACTGCGCCGACGACCGTCGCGAAGATTGATATTGTGTTCCCAGCTGGCTTTACAATCGCGACCGGTACACCGACACCAACCACCGGTACCTACCCGAACACCCCAGCCACCATTGTGGCGCCTCCAGGTACCCTCACCGCCGCTGCTACCGCGGGCACGAGAGACATCATGATATCCGGCTTGACTTCAGCCAGCTTAGTTAACACCAGCCTCTACGGTGTTGTGATACCAGCCGGTACTATCACTAACCCTGGCACTGCCGGTGCCCAGAACATTACGGTTTGTAGCGAAACGGTCACTGGTACCGCCGCCTGTGCCACAAACACTGTTGATACGTCAGTTGTCCAAACCTATATATACGGCGTGAGTGCTAACGGTGATCAAGTGACGGTTAACGCTTCCGTGGCTGGTAACTTTAGCTTTGCCTTGAGTGCCAACAGTGACACGATTCCTAGGCTCGACCCCTCGACCCTCCAGACGTCAGCTGGCCTGACTATGACCGTATCGACCAACTCCCCCCTCGGTTACACAGCGTACGTCAAGTCAAAGAATAACTCGCTAACCTCAGCCACCTCTCCGGCGACGCCGATCCCAACGGGCACGTTCAACGGCGCCCTTGATACCGTTACCCCCGGCACCAGCATCTATACCTTTGTACCCTCGACGACCGCTGCTGGTGGTACCGCCTCCGGTACGATTGCCTACGACGCTGAATATAGCGGCGCTTCCGGCACGCAAGGTGGTTCATTTAACGGTGCCAACGTCTTCAGTTCATTCCAATCACGCAACGGCTACAGTAGCGGTGACCAAATTAGCCTCAAAGAACGCGCCGCCGTCTCAAACACGGTTGCCGCCGCCAACGACTACACGGATACGCTGACCATTGTTGCTGCCGGCAATTTCTAGACGGCTTAGGTGCAGGCCGCGTGACCGAGCTGTTTTGACGCTATCGCTTTCACTATCTTGATTCGTTATACTGGGGTTAAATGGGACGTCGCACATATTTGCTAGTCAGTTTGTTGGTACTGCTCGGCAGTCTAGTGTTGCCGGCCGCGCCGGCCAGCGCAGTCAGTACTGGCTTTAACTTGACGACGTCGCCGTCGCCAATTTCGCTCGCCACCTCACCGGGCTCAACGGTTACCTCCGAGTTTCGCGTCCTCAATAATGCACCTCAGCTCGAGCATCTCAAAGTTGATTTGATGAAGTTCCGCTCGACTGGCGAGACGGGCCGGCCGAACCTGTATGATCGCGGCCCCGGCGATAGCTATTTCGATTGGATCAAGTTTACACCCAGTAGTTTTGATGCGCCGACCGGGCAATGGGTCAAGGTAAAAATGACGATTACCGTACCGCCGACGGCGAGCTTGGGTTACTACTATGCGGTGACCTTTCAGCGCAGTAATAACCAGGCGCCGGACGCCAAACAAACTGCCTCAGTTATCGGCGCTTCGGCGACGCTCGTCCTGCTTGACGTCGTCACGCCTAACCAACACCCCAAGCTCACGATCGCGAACTTTACGACCAATCACGGCGTCTACCAGTATCTGCCGGCAACGCTGAGCATCCGTGTACATAATATCGGTAACATTCATATGCACCCGGGCGGCAATATTTTTATCAAGCGCGGCAGCCAGACAGTTGCTACCCTCGACGTCAACCCATTCCAAGGTAATATTCTACCCGCTTCGTACCGAGTCTTTACGTCTGATTGGCGCGATGGTTTTCCGCTCTACCAAGACAAACAAGTTGATGGCAAGCCGGTGCTGACAAAGAGTGGACAGCCGGACCGATCGTTGCATTGGGACCTTACTAAAGTCACGAAACTGCGCTTTGGCAGGTACACCGCCCAGGCCCTCGTCGTTTACAATGACGGTACGCGCGACGTTCCGCTTGAGGCCACCACCAGTTTTTGGGTCATCCCCTGGACGTTCTTATTAATTATCACTGCGTTCATCCTGTTTGTCTTGGCGGGAGTCTGGTTTGTCGGCCGGCACCTGCTGAGGCGCACTAAATACCGGCGCCGCGTGTGAAAAAGTGGATGTTCGTTTGCCTACTGGTGATGGGGCTTGTAATTGGCTGGCCGTTGCAGCCAGCACTGGCGGCGCCGCGCGCGTCGAATTCACCAGCCGGCATAACCTTGGCTCCATTTCTGTTAACGATTTCGGTAGCCAATTTTGAGACTACGAAAAGCTTCCCCTTGGTCGTCACTAATCACACGCAGTTGACGCGTAATTTTAAGGTTAGTATTACGGACTTTGGCGCCCAAGGTGAGTTTGGCGGCGTAGCGTTCTTGGGCCTTTCCAACCCCGTCGGTAAAACTCGTCATGGCCTAGTCCAGTCTTTGTCGGTCAACCAGTCGGCCTTTAGCATAGCGGCTAATGCCAGTACGACGCTACTAGTCAATATCCATAACGACGAAGCACTTACCCCCGGGGGGCACTATGGAGCAGTCTTGGTCAACGAAGTAACTGCTAACCCTAAACTTTCGGCTAACGGTGTTGGCGCGAATCCAACTGTGTCAGCGCTCATTTTTGTCACAAAATTGGGTGGCGAACAATACGATTTACGGCTCAAAAGCGTTACCTACGATGCGAGTTGGTGGCATGTGCCGCGAGTGGCGCACCTTCGTTTTTATAATCCGGGTAACGTAGCGGTTGTGCCGCGGGGCACAGTGCGTTTGCTAGGTCCGCATAATAGGCTCATAGGGCAGGGCGCGATCAATGAAGATTCGAGTTTTATCCTGCCCGATGCCTATCGCCAACTAGGCGTGTCGATTAAGGCAGTCGGCCCGACGCCGTGGTGGCTCACTCGTCTCACGCTGCAAGTAAATTATCGCTATGACGGCCTAGCGCAAACGGCAACGCACGAAGAAAAGCTGTACTTCATAAACTGGCTACATCTGGCGCTCAGCATAGTGATAATTATTAGTTTTGCGATACTCCTGTCCTGTTACCGTCAGCCACTGTGGATAACTCTTAAAAAGATTCGCTTTCACTCTTAGCACACATCTGGTGACGCTTGTGTTTATCTAGTATAATTACAGAGGTAAAGGTATGGGATGATACACACATACATAATAAAAAGAGGCGTATTGCTGTGGGGGGTGCTATTCAGCACTTTTTTTAGCGTGGCCCTGAGCCTGGCGCCATCTGCTTCCGCCATCAATCCAACTACCATGCCGTTCCAAGGAAAAGTCGTTAATGCCAGTGGCATTAACGTGGCCGATGCCAACTATAGCTTCACCTTTAAGCTTTACTCAGTTGCCAGCGGCGGCGCCTCGATATGGGGAGAAACCCAAACCTCCGTGGCAGTAGCGAGCGGCGTGTTTCAAGTAAATCTGGGTAGTACCTGCTCGCTCTTCACGACCCAAACCTGTAGTACGTTTTCCAACACCGCCATCGACTTCAATGCCAACCCGACTCTCTACCTCGGCGTTACGTTTAACGGCGATGCGGCCGGAGAAATGGCACCCCGTATGCAACTTGGCAGCGTACCCTATGCTTTTAATGCCGATAAGGTTGGTGGCCTAGGCGCTGCCCAATTTGTCCAGCTGTCGGTTGTCCAACAGACTGGTAGTATCAATGTGAGTGGGTCAATTACGTCGGCGAGCACGCTAGCTGTCCAAGGGGCGAGCGCGGTGACCCTGGGGTCGACTACCAACGTCGGTGCGGTTTTGTTCCAGGATGGTACGGTTAACAACCGGCTTGTGACATTGAATTCTCCAGCGTTAACTGCCAGCTATACCCTCACATTACCAACTACCGCCCCCGGCTTAAGCCAATGTTTGCAGTCTGGTGCTTCTACCGCCAGCCAGTTACTATTTGGAAGTTGCGCCGGGGCTTCAACTCTGGCGCAGGCCTACACCGCTTCGGGAGCTGCCAATCCGCAAATCGTTTTTAGTGCGACGGGTGGCGGCCTGCACCTCCAAGATGCAGCAATACCCGTCGGCGGGAATTTATTGTCCGTCGCCAGCAATGGTGGTGGCACGAATTTCTTTGCCGTTACAACAGCAGGCGCCAGCATAGTCGGTGTCGGTAGTGCGACGACCAGCCTGCTGGCGCCGCTTGTCGATGTGTCTGCTGCGGGTGCTCTGAGCGTCGGAACAGGTACGGCTAATGCCATCACACTTGGGAAATTTGGCGTCACCACCGCCACTGCCGGCGCCCTACGCATAGATTCCGGAGCCAGCGTGCCGACCGCCGACCAAGTTTCCGTAAACAACACAGGCTCATCTGGAGTGACAACTAACGGTGTTAACGGCATCTCCGTTAATTATAAGGGGGGTGCGGCTGCGGTTGAATCAGCCGGGATGCGCATTGATTATGCCCCCGGAACTACTGCTGGAGGCATCTGGAGCGGCCTGCGAATTGTTGCCAATGCTACCGGTCCGGTTACGGGCGTGACGGCCTATGGTATCAAGCTCGAAGGACCGACTGCAGCTGGTGCCGGTACGGAGGTAGGTATGTATGTCGGATCCGGCTGGGATATTGGGGTTGATGTTCAATCAGGCGGCATGCAACTGGCCGCTCAGACAGATCCAGCGGCACCTACTGCCGGTAACTTGCGCATTTATGCCAAGGATATTGCCGGGCGTATTATGCCGAAGTGGCTGGGCCCTGGCGGCGTCGACACACCCTTCCAGGCCAACCTTGGGTTTAACCGCGTGACTTGGACTACTCCAGCCGGCGGAGCGGCATTAACTACCTGCATCTCAACATTTGGATCAACCTTCACGAATACCGGTACAGTGGCTAACCCTACCCCTACTAGCACCAACTTGCTAACGTCCGTTCGGCGCGTAACCTTCAGCACTGGTATTACTGCGGGTACTGTGGCGGGGCATCGTCAAAGTACCTTGCAGGTATGGCGCGGCAATGTTGCTGGCAGGGGTGGGTTTTTCTACACGACTCGCTTTGGGACTACCACACTGGTAGCCGGTAACCGCGCGTTTGTGGGTATGGCAGATTCGGTGGCAGCTCCCACTAACGTCGACCCAACAACTAACACTACGCCGGGTAAAATTGGCTTAGCTATTAACACTAACACCGGCAACTGGAACCTAGTCAACAATATTACCGGTACAGCTCCGACGGTACTTGACCTGGGCGCTAACTTCCCGGTTGATACCACGAGCCTATACGAGTTGGTTCTTTTCTCGGCGCCGAATGGCAGCTCAATCGGTTGGCGCGTCAATAATATCTCTACTGGAAATGTTGTTAGCGGTTCACTCTCGACCAACATTCCCTCCAGCACAACCTTCTTGGCGCCTCAGTTCTGGATTACCAACAACGCTACTGGCGTCGCTGCCATCTTTAACTTTAGCGGCTGGTACCTCGAGAGCGATAACTAGAATGGTAAAACAAGCACCGAGCATGCACGACATCCGCAGGGTCGAGCCCGTGAGGCCTTTGAGGCATAGCCGCTGGTTGAAAAGATTTCGAGCACAACAGCGTACCGCAATCGCTCTTGTTGCTTTAGCGTTGGTGGCGGGTTTGGCTACTGCGGGCTACGCAATGAAACACCAAAACTCCGGATCGTCCACAAGTAATAACGTAAATGTGGTAATAGCTGAAGTTTCCAAGCACTACCTATTGCCAGCCAATGAGACGCCGGCTCTGGCCACTGTCACGGATACATCGAAGTTGACCTCACCGTTTTTCAAGAAATCCCAGAATGGCGACAAAGTGTTAATTTATCAAACCAACCAAGTCGCAATTATCTATCGCCCTAAAATTGATCGCATAATTGCCGTTGGCCCCGTGAGTATCGACACTCCTCCAAGCGCCACCTCGAGTAAACACTAGGTACTGAGTAACATAATAATGCTTACGTTGGTACCCAAATATCATCGCAGGCGTGGTAATTAATAAGTTGGCACTCATTTAAACCCCAACATATACGTACGCAAGGAGAATTGGTGAGCTGACAACAGGATGCTTAAAGGGGGTTGCTACGAGGTAACAACAGCCGGCGCGCGATGGCTGCTACGGGCTTGGACATAGCCATGGCTTAAGCTGGCGGAGACTACAAAGGTGGACTCATGAGAGGTCGAGCTTTTTCTCGACCTTTTCGCGCATGGCGTCGAGGTACCAGTTGAGAACGGTGTTTGTTTTTAAATTTAGAGCGACGGCTATCTTGGGCATAATCTTTGAGCTGGGTAAGCGATGACCGTTCTCGATCAGCGTAATATAGCTTCTGGATATTCCGCAGATGTTAGCGAGTGCCGCTGCAGTTAGATGACTATTTTTTCTTTCGGCTCTGAGCCGTTTCCCGAATCCCATTAACTGCATTATAACAAACCTTTGCTATAAAGAGGCTTTTATACAACAGGTTGACAGAATTGTAACATCCCGAGATGATTGTGGCACTTGTACACCTCGACGGTCGGGAAGAGTATACTGTGCAGAGGTGAGACTCATGAAGGCTGAACGCATTGACGCAAATTTTATAGTCGATCAGAAAACCGGACGGCTTGAGCTTCGCGTCTTGGAGCTGGAAAAGCTCAGCAACAGCCTGGTCAGTCGCGAGCTGAAAATGATTGAATGTAAAGCTGAGATTGAAATGTTTGAGAAGTCTAATCCGAAGAAGCCGTAAATGACCGTAAACTCCCTCATCTGGACACTCGCGATTGGCGGTGCCATCGTCAGTATAGCGTTGCTTTTGATTTTGTACGTTCGCGCGGCCAAGCGATCCGACGCGAGGCTGGCCGTGTCCGAATCCCACTACCGACAGTTGTTTGAAACCGCTCAAGAAGCTGCCAAAAAAGCCGTCATGCATAGCCTGGATGATCTGGAAGCCCAAATAAACGAGCTCAGAATGTTCAAAATGGCTGTGATCGGCTCTTCCGACCAAATTGTTATTTCCGACGTCGAGGGGGTTGTGCTGTATGCCAATGAGGCCTCGGAAAAGATCACTGGCTACAAGGTGAGTGAGATTATTGGCTCGAAAGCCGGCTCACTGTGGGGCGGCCACATGGAGTCAGCGTATTATCAAGAGATGTGGGCAACCATCAAAGATCATAAGCAGACATTTATTGCCCAAATTGATAATGTGCGCAAAAATGGCCAAGCCTATACAAGCGAGATTCACATTTCGCCGATGCTTGACGATTCGGGTAATCCTGAGTACTTCGTGTCTATTGAGCGGGACATTACCCGGGAAAAGGAGATTGATAAAGCCAAGACGGAGTTTGTTTCGCTAGCTTCACACCAGTTGAGAACACCGCTCGGGATCTCTAAATGGTACCTGGAAGCCATCCGGGAAGATAGTTATTTCAAAAATGCGCCCAAGCCATTGCTCGCTTATCTTGACGAAATTTACTCCAGCAATGAGCGAGTTTTGAGCTTGGCACGTGACCTGTTGTCTGTCTCGCAGATTGACCAGGGTATAATCAGAAAGGTTACCGAACCGACCAATATTACTAATTTGGTAAAGGACATTTTTAACGGAATGACTATCGTGGCTGCCCAAAAGAAAATTAACTTGGAGCTGGTCGTTACAGAAACAAACATCCCCGATGTCAGTATTGATCCAAAGCAATTCCATGAAGTCCTCGAGAATCTGATCACCAATGCGCTGGAATATACGCTGCCCCATGGGGGGGTGGTGGTCACTTTGGGCAAGGCACCGGGCGGCAAGGTGGCACAGGTCAGCGTCGAGGACAATGGGATTGGCATTGCGCCGGCAGCTCAAAAACAACTATTTACTAAGTTCTTCCGTTCCGAAAAGGCCGTTTCAACCAATCCGAACGGTTCGGGGCTTGGTCTCTACGTGGTTAAATCGTATGTTGAGGACTGGGGCGGCCAGGTACTCGTGAAGAGCCAAGAGGGCAAGGGATCCACATTTACCGTCACAATCCCAATTAACCTAAAAGTACCTATAAAGAAAGGGGTATCGTAACATGAAAAAAATACTAATTATTGAGGACGAGCAGGCGTATGTCCGGCTGTTGCGCAATAAATTAGCTCCCAACTACGAGCTTTTGGATGCGTCTGATGGCAAGACTGGGCTGGAGATGGCCATAAATGAGAAGCCGGATCTCATCTTACTGGACATCCGTATGCCGATCATGGATGGTATGGAGGTGCTCAAAGCTCTCAGGCAGGACGATTATGGGCAATTCGCCAAAGTGATAGTACTGACTAACCTGGAAGCCGAGGGCAAGATCCTCACTCAAGTGACACAGGATCTGCCGACCTACTACTTTATTAAAAGCGACATCAAGCTCGACGATTTGCTAGCTACGATACAGGAAGTATTGCACGAGTCAGGCGATGATTGATTGCCATGCTTTGAGGTTCGTGGTATTTGCGCTGTAGCGTGGTGACGCTGATTCGGCTTGGCTTGTCTTATTAGTTTCAGCCTCGAAGGGAATGAAGGATGTATGAGCGTGTGTGAAATGGTGCGCCCGAAGGGATTTGAACCCCCGACCTTTGGTACCGGAAACCAACGCTCTATCCAGCTGAGCTACGGGCGCGAAACTTATGTATCAGTACGGTGACTACTTTTATCTTAAAAATAGCCAACAATATACAGTGTAGCACCCCAGACAGCCAATTTAGGCGCGCAACTAGCCTGAGACATGTGAGATACTGGCCCTATGGATCTTAGAAAATATCGCTGGTCACGGGATTATGAATCGGCTGAAGAGGAGCTCGAGAACTTATTTGTGGCTAAGCATATTAGCGCTGATCGCTGGGCAGCTGAGGCTGGTCAGGTCTTTGCGACGCACATGTACGCCCTCGACAAGCGGTTGTGGTGCGCCGAGGGTTCGATCAATGTTACCGTCAACGGTAAGCCAATTTCATTGCAACCGGGCGATACATTGGATCTGCCGGCCTACACCGCCCACGAGGCCGTTGCCGGTATTAGTGGCTGCGTTTGCTACGAATCACCGCGCCAGGCGCTTAACCCGCCGCTTTAGCACCATAAGCTCATTCTCCCGATACGACCAAGCCTGGCACGTGCCAGGCTTGCTCCCACTGCCCCATAAAAGCCCAGTAAGGTGTTCACCTTTTTTTTGTATTGTGATTCAGCGCATGGCCGGCGAGGTAATAGCTCATGAGAGCAAGCGGAATCTCAATGAATAGGGCAAACACCAGGGCTTCACGGAAGAGACCCGCCGAGCGCTCAGACGTCACGTCGAACCAGGCATCAACCAGCATTAGGCTGCCGGCAGAGGCGGCGGCAATCACCACCCAGATCGACCGCTTGTACGCGAACAGGCCGGTTGCGAATAATGCCGCAACGAGACCAATGTCCAGGCCTGTCCAGCTGATATCCCAGTGAGCCGAAAGATGCTCAGTCGGCAGGGAAGCTCCCAAGTAAACGGTCCACGGCAGCAACATAACGGCGAAGAGCACGTACAGTTTGGCCGCCCAGGTGGGAATGCGCAGTATAATATCGTCGTTTTTTGGATTTCGTTGCTTTGTCATAATAGTGTGCCCAGTAACTATTGTAATATGGTGCACCCGGCTGGACTCGAACCAGCGACCCCTTGGTTCGAAGCCAAGTACTCTAATCCACTGAGCTACGGGTGCAAGCAAAACTTTACAAATCTTAAAATTCTATGATTGATCTCAATCATTGATTGCATGTATCATCTTATCAGAGTAAGAGAGTAGGCGATAGAGTGAACAGTATTTCTAATTTTTCAGAAGCAAATGCCCGGTTGGCGCAGTTTTATGATAATTCGCGCACCGAGTACACGCTCGATAACATGCTCAGCCTAATGGACTACCTTGGTAATCCGCAAGAGAAGGTACGAGTTATCCACGTGGCCGGCACGTCCGGTAAAACGTCGACGGCTTATTACGCAGCAGCGCTATTACAGGCGGCTGGCTATAAAACGGGGCTTACTATTTCGCCGCACGTCGACTTCTTGAACGAACGGGTCCAGATCGATAGCCGGCCACTGCCCGAAGCCGAATTTTGTGCCGAACTGGCGGCATTTTTGCAGCTACTTGAAGCCAGCCCGATTGAGCCATCCTGGTTTGAGCTCTTAGTGGCCTTTGCCTATTGGAAATTTGCCAAGGAGGGTGTCGAGTACGCGGTAGTTGAGGTCGGACTGGGCGGGCTCCAAGACGGCACGAACGTAATTAGCCGGGCCGATAAAATCTGCGTACTGACTGATATTGGGTTTGACCATACGAAAATATTGGGACATACACTGGCCGAAATTGCTTTTCAAAAGGCTGGAATTATTCAAACTGGTAATCAGGTGTTTACCTATCCGCAGGGTGCGGACGTACTGAGCGTTATCAAACAGCGGGTAGCCCGCGTCCAAGCCCACCTGACGCTGGCCGAGACTAAAACTGCCGATGGTAGCAGTGAACTGCCGATTTTTCAGCAACGGAACTTGCAGTTGGCTCTCCAGGCGGTTAATGCCGCCCTGCAGCGTGATGGTCGCGAACCAATCAGTCAGACGCAGTACGCGCAGGCAGCCCAAACCTACATCCCCGGCCGCATGGAAATAATCAAGCTCGCGGGCAAGACGATAGTATTGGATGGCGCCCATAACGCCCAAAAGTTTGTTGCCCTAAGTGAAAGTCTGCGGGCCCGGTTCCCCCAGCAAGATATCGCGGTGTTGGCGGCCTTTGCCGAGGGCGACGGACAACGCCTAAGTGGTGCTCTAAAAGTTATCGGTAGTTTTGCGAGTGATATGATCATCACTTCGTTTGTTTCGGCTAAGGATTATGTACGGCGGTCGGTAGATACAGCCAAGGTCGCTCTGCAGGCCCAAGCTATTGGATTGACCACGCAGATCGAGCCAAATTCGGCGGCAGCTTTCACCGCGCTGCTAGCCCGGCCCGAACCGGTCTTACTGGTAACCGGCTCATTCTACTTACTCAACCATATTCGACCGTTGATTAGCGGCCGTGATGATTAGGCTCATCGCCGCCATCGATCAAGCGCGGGGTATCGCCAAAGCGGGGCAGCAGCCGTGGCATATACCGGCTGACGAACAGTACTTTCGTGAGCAAACAACCAAGTTTGGGGCCCGCGTGCTGATGGGTCGGAAAACCTACGAGGTCATCGGGCGGGTACTACCGTTGAGGACTAACTACGTACTGACTCACTCGCGTCGGGCCGGGCCGGGGATTATCGCAGTGAGCGATGTTGATGCTTTTTTGCACACTGAATCGGAAGATATTTGGGTGATAGGCGGCGCTGAGGTTTATCGTCAGACAATCGCGCTGGCAGATGAGCTCTACCTGACGCTCGTGCAGTCGGATTTTGCGTGCGACCAGTTCTTTCCGCCCTATGAGTCTCAGTTCGAACTTATCAGTAAAGGCCCTGTTCAGAAAGAGGATGGTTTGGGCTTCGTTTACGCTATCTATCGCCGTCAACTGTAAAGTAGCCAGCACTGTTAGATAACTCATAGTAGACCATAACCGCAGGCTCTATGCTGAGAGGGTACAAAGTAAAGGGAGAACATACAATGTCACGCGAAATCGAACTTCAGTGTCGGCCGGTCAGTAAGTCATACTTCGACTTCAACCGCAATTACGGACACGCTGCACACGATCTCTAGTCTTTGTTTGGTTTGAGCGAGAGCTTCGTGTTTTGTTTGGATGGTAGTAAGCAATAAGGGAGGGTAACGTGAGTGTAATTGTTTATATTTTTTTAGGTGGGCTAGTTGGTTGGCTGGCAGCTCGGCTGCTGGGTCGTGAGGAAGGTATTATAGCCAGTGTTGTGATTGGAGTCGTCGGCTCCTTCATCGGTAGTTTTATTTCGCGCCTCTTCGTAGGCTCCAACCAATCATACTTGGCGTTCAGCTGGAACGGGTTATTCTGGTCCCTAATTGGCGCTTTAGCACTCGTCGCTATCATGAACTTCCTGCGCCGACCGCATCGTCGCAACCTCAGCTAGCAAGATTGAACACATCGAAATACCCTTAGTTGTTGCTCTGGCTATTCTTTATGTCCGCTAACCAATATAATGGTACACATGAATGAGGTCACGGCACGCGCACTCGAGGGATCGTTAGTATTTGTCGATATCGAAACCAATGGCTTAAACCACCTGCGAGGCCGGGTCATTGAAGTCGCAGCAATTCGTGTCGAGGCCGGTAAGGTCGTGCAGACTTTTCAGTCTTTGATCGATCCCGAGGCCGATGTGCCGGACTACATCACGAATCTAACGGGTATTACAACGAATGATCTTAAGGGGGCCCCAACTTTCGGCCAAGTCGCTGACGAACTGTATACAGTGCTTGAAGGTGCGCTATTTGTGGCGCACAACGTTCGGTTTGACTATTCGTTTTTAAAACAGGAGTTTGGCCGCCTCGAGCTCGCCTTTTTGCCCAGGCAGCTTTGCACCGTCAAATTATCGCGGGCCTTATACCCACTCGAAAAAGGGCATAAACTGCAAGATTTGATTCAGCGCCACGGCTTTAGCTTTGCGGCGCGCCATCGGGCGTATGATGACGCGGCCGTGCTACAGCAGTTTATCGCGCATGTTCAGAAACAGTTTCCGCCCGAACAGCTTGCTACTGCCGTTGGCCGTCAGCTTAAGCAATTGGCGTTCCCCAAGAGTCTGCCACCAGAAGCAGTGCAGGATCTTGGCATCTAAGCGCCAGCGTCCGTTACTTACCGAAGCGGCGTTGCAGCCGGGCGTAGCGACCGAGGGCTAAGACCAAATCTTGCTCAGTAAAATCTGGCCAAAACTTTTTGTCGAACATGAGCTCGCTGTAGGCCGACTCCCACATCATAAAGTTGCTGAGCCGCTGCTCGCCGGAAGTACGAATGATAAGATCGGGAGCGGGCACGTCGGGCGCATAGAGGTGTTCGGCAATCATATCGGCGCTAATATTTTCGGCGGCCACCCCCGAAGCGGCGATTTTCTTCACCGCATCGATGATCTCCTGCTGGCCACTGTAGTCGAGGCAAAGCAGGAGCGTACCGCGGGTATTATTCTCGGTCATTTTTTCGGCATCGTGTATCGCCGTCAGCAGGGCGGTACCGAGCTTTGCTTTTGAGCCAATCACCCGCAAACGTATGTTCTCCCGATGAAATTCCTTGGCTTCGTGTTTGAGCACCCAACGCAGAATGTTCATAATGTCGCGAACTTCCTGCCGATCACGCTGCCAGTTTTCGGTCGAGAACACGTATGCTGAAACATAACGGACGCCGTGCTTGATGGCCGCCTTGGCGACAGTTTTGAGGTTTTGGTAACCCTGGCGGTGGCCTTCGGCAACGCTCAGCCCTTGCTGGCGGGCCCAACGTCGGTTGCCATCTAGTACCAAACCAACGTGGGTTGGAATCGAAGTGTCGGCTGCGCTCATATGCTACTAGTTTACTCCCAATGCTCGTAAATTGAGCAGGTCCTAAGGTTGGACTTTAGCGGCAGAATGCTGTGAGGTAATGGTGGCTCCTGATAAGAGTGTGGCATTTGGCAGCAGGACAACCGTGCCATCTGTTTGCTCCAGCCTGGTGTGGGTAAGGCCAATGTCTTTGATTTCACCGATGTATTCGCCGCCCAGGGCACCAGAATTGATCGTAATGTGCTCACCGACTGAGAACGGATGCGAAATTATTAAAACAACGCTTGCAAAGAAATTTGCTAAGGCTTGTTGAGCCGCTATTCCTAGTATAATTCCAATGGCCGCACCGCCCAGCAGTAATTTCCCGACTGGGATGCCTACAAGATCCAACGCCGTTAAGAATATAGCGATATAGCCAAACACCCGCAACCCAAACTGCAGGGCCGCCGCTCTCCCGACATTTATATGGTGGGAGGCGACAATCCGAGCAATTGTTTTGGTCAGAACCTGCAGAAAGGCCGTCGCGAAAATGACGAACAATATGACCCCAAGCAGGGCGATGAACCTATGGCCAATACTGCCGCTGCGTACATTACCGTAGGCGGTGCTGACTATTGCACCTAGTACGAAGAGGATTGCACTGGGCAACAAACGAACATTCGCCTGTCGCCACATTCGCCGGTGCACTTTATTTTGCATTTAAATTACGCTCATGTATATGTACATCATACCAAAGAAACCTCAGAAAAGGTTTTAACAGTTGAGTATCAGTAAAACCGGCCGACCAATGGAGGTTACTTCGTTAGTACGATGCTGCGTATCTCTCGCTGGCAAAGTGCTCGGTTAGCAAGCGCGCACCAGTAGTATCAAGGCTGACTTCATAGTGAGGAGCCGCTTTTTCTTCGATACCAGACTCCTGTGCCCAACTGGCGATGGCGTTGGTGTCCAATGCATCGGCAGTGGGGCGGGCAGTCGACTGTAGTATTTTTGATCCGGTGCCTGGCTTAAGCCGCTTGTGGCAATTCCGCCTCGGCTAATTCGCTGATCTTCCAGCGCTTGTCTGCCGGGGTGCCGTCGAGTACGCTCTTGAAGATGCGCAGCCATCGAATAGCGTTTGCGACAGTGGTAAATTCGCGGTTGTTGAAAGTTTCGGCCATACGTAGGGTGCTCTCAGTCAAGGCCGCATACTTTTCGGGGTTCATCATATGTTCGCTGATAATGTCGGCGCCGCGTTTGAGGTCAAAGTCTGACCTGTCAAAATCAAGAATGAAGCCGGATTGGCCTTCGACTACCTGCAAGGGCATGCCGCCCCGGTTGGCTACTACCATTGGTACCTTGTGACGTATGAAGTCGCTGATCCGAGTCTCGCAGCCCTCCGCTTCGGAGGTCTGCATGCCAAATACGGCTGCCGGTTCGGCTTCACCGTTGGCTGGCGATGGGTACATTAGGGCGTTCATGGCTTTGTAATTATGCTTGAGACGCATCAGGATAATTCCGTCTTTCTCGTCTGGATATTCTTCGCGTCGGAGTTCCATCATTTGCTCATACATTGGGATACCGCTTGGGTCATCAACTGAACCATTGCCGACAATAATTACTTGCGGCAGATCAGCTTCGGCCACCCCGCTGGCACGCATTTGTTTTCGGGTGCGTACTCCCAGCTCCATGGCTAGATGCATACCTTTTGATTCATCGAATCGGGCTACCAGAATAATTCGCCGCCGCGTTGGGTCAACGAGCTCCTGCAAGTCTTCTGAACGACCGGCAGCGGCTGACTCAAGGTTCTTAATAGTTATTTCACCGTTAATAAAGGTAATTCCATTGCGTATCTCTATATCCGTAAGCTCGCGGTTGAGATCATCGAATGGCTCCACTGTGGCTGGTGCAAAAAAGGTCTTATCTTCCATCCCGGGGTAGATGAATGCCTCGACTGGATGTGCAACGATGGCGTCGGCATCTCTAATCCCACACTCATCCAATAAGTAGGTCGCCAGTTCACCTTGCGGGGTAGCAGGGTCGGCCATCAATTTATTAGAGGTATCAATGTGGTTGCGCGATATCAGTTTAAACTTCTGGTTGACCGTTTGCAGGCCGCGTATGAGTGGTGCCGGTTGTGGATCGTCGGGAATAATAATATCAGCCGTCAGGATAGTCTCTTGCTTCAGTAGTACCTCGGCATTCTGATCGTTCCACCGCTTGTGTACGGCCTTGCCCGCCGCGGTGATCCGGACGTCGGGCGCCATACGGCGCTGCGAGATATTGTGCATAAGTTTGGTAAAATCGAAGGGATTTTCGTCAGTCGGGTTCTTGCGGCCGTTCATGACGTACCAATGGGCGTCGACGCCGAACTGTCGCAACATATGAATCAAGGGCGGCCGGAGCATGGCCACGCCTCCGCCTTCGAGGGTGGGGTTAATGAACACGACTCTTTTGCCTCTTAGGCCCTCGGCCTGCTTTTGCAGAAGCGCCATATCTTCTGGTGCTGCTATGCGCCGGTAATCTTCAAGCGTGATATCACTTTCTATGCTTACTTCGTAGGTGTCGGGGTTACGGGATACACGAAAAGCTTCGGTACTACGGTCGGTTTCCGCTCCAGTTTCGATTGGGTTGGTTGCGAGCACTGCAAAGGCTGCCAGGTTTGCGAGCCCGAGCCGAGCCACGTCCACCGGTGTGTTTTCCGGTGAAAAGTGGGGGGTAGTATCTTCAAATAATACTGAAGTGTTCTCGGGGCCTACCATGCTGTGACATCCGACGTCTAGAAACGTTTGTTGTTAGTTGTTGTTAGCTGAATACATAAGCATTATACTCCGCCTGCGCTAGTGTTTTAAAGGGGGCAATATACACGAGTTTCGTGTAGTTATCAGGACGAGATTTCACGCTGTACCAAGGGGGCCGGTGAATATGGCGGTGTGAGCCACGACTGGTGGGTTTACTGCGCGAACGTAAGCTGTTCGGCCGAGTATTGGTATACTTGGCTGATATGAACCCATTGCATACCTTTTTAACGTTACGATCAGGTCTGGCGGTATCAGCCTCCCGAATCACTCGTCAACATACCTACAATTATGTTTTCTCCTGCGCAAGAAGCCTGGCGCTCACCAGACTCGGTCTCACTACCGAGAAAAAGGTATAAGATGGGTTCTATGAAAGTATTATTTGTTTGCCGCCAGAACGTTGGCCGAAGCCAGATGGCCAAAGCTTTTTATAATTACTACTCAAACAGCCACGATGCCGAGGCGGCGGGCACACATGTCCGCGAATCGGGCCAAACCCTGCAGGAGCGCAAGCGCCTTAGTGTTTCCCGTAATTTTTTTGTGTTAGACGTTATGCAAGAAGTTGGCATCGATATATCCCAGTACGTCCGAAGCCCGTTGGTAGAAGAAGCGCTGCGGCGGTATGACCTAATCGTGAGCATGGCAAACAAGGGTGATACGCCCGAGTGGCTACTGCAATCTCCGAACTATGTTTATTGGGGCGTAAGTGATCCCAGAGGACAAGATTTTGCGGCAACCGCTGTAGTCCGCGATGAAATAAAAACCAAAGTCCTGAACTTAATTGAGAACCCATTGCGGTGAAATAAATCACGCTCACCGTATTGCGCAGCGTACGGGTAGGAGTTCATACTTACTCGTACTTACTCGTACTTACCAATGAGGAGGGAACATTATGCGAAACAACAAGCACGCTTACCGCAACAATGCCAATTCCGGCAACGCCGTCTATGGGTTTGGCCTGATTGGTGCGGCTCTGTATTACGTACAGCAGGCAACCGGCTTCGGGCCAGTAGTGGTCGCGTTGCTTAAGGCCCTCGTCTGGCCGGCCTTTGTCGTCTATGACCTACTTAAGTTCATAACCTAGCCCCGGCGGTTGTTATCAGTGGAGGTCAAGTTGGGGTGTTCCGTAGGCAGCGTTAGGCGTCGATACCGATTGCCTGATCAATCGTCTGGAAATTATCTTCTTCCAGCAGAGCGGCAAGCCCGCTGTTTATTTGGCCAATAAGTTGCGGACCTTCAAATATCAGGCCGGTGATCAGCTCGACGAGCGTCGCACCGAGCTTGATTTTGGTGTAGGCGTCTTCGGCTGAAAAAATTCCACCCACCCCAATAATCACAAAGCGTTTGCCATACTGCTGATAGGTTGCGCGGATGAGGTTGTTGCTTAGCTCCCAAGTTGGCTTGCCGCTCAGTCCGCCTTTGACACTTTCGGGCAATGGGTCCATTAGTTTGGCTTGGCCTCGATCTTTGGCGAGATTACTGATTGTGACGCCGGCGATTTTGTGGCTGGCGGCGACTTGCAATAGTCCATCAAACTCGGGCCAGGCGAGATTGGCCGGCATTTTGATAAATAACGGCTGCACAAGGCCAACCGTATCGACTTCTGCCAGCAAATGCTCGAGCCGCTTTGGAGTCGTGAACGGTTCGCCGCCATAGGCATTGGGGCACGAGATGTTGAGGGTTACCACATCACCGACGTTGGATTTCTTAATATGCTTGAGGCTACCGACATAGTCGGCGATGGCTTGGTTCTCGCTGGCAGCCTTTTCTGAATTTGTTTTGGCAACGGATATGTTTAACGGGAAGTCTTTGAACGTGCTGGCTGGGTATTGCTGTATTCTTGCAACGATGTTGTGTACCCCTTGGTTGGCGAGCCCGGCATAGACGACTATCGACTGAGTTTTTGGGAGCCGGTAAAACCAGGGCCGGGGGTTTCCATCGCACGCATCGAGCGTGAGTGACCCGCCTTCCATAAAGCCAAAGCCGACTGCTTTGAGCGCCGGTGCAAGTTCGAAGTTTTTATCAAAGCCGGCCGATAGCCCGACTGGGTTGCGGAAGCGAACGCCTAGCACCGTTTGCTCCAAGCGCGAATCGTTTTGATACGCCCACATTTTACGCAAGGCACCAAGCGCCAAGGGAATGTGCTGCACGTGATTGCCGGCTTTGAGCAGGTGACTGTGCACGGCGTCCGGCGGCTGCTTAAAGAGCAGTGGTTTCAATACTTTTTTGTAGGTATTAGCAGTAAGATTGCTTATGAGCGTTTGCATGAGTCTCCACGTTATTTTGGTTACGTGTACTATCTTATCGTTTTTAGCCACAACCAACCTATGACAGCCGTCACAGTCCCCGCGCTATACGACTTCCTTGTGACGAGGGGTTGCAGCTGACCACAGAGGCTAGTCCCGGGGAGGGCCACCGTAGGGGCGCTAGCTTTATGGAGACTAGTCTAAGAGTTGTTTACTGCTAGCGCTGCCATTATCTGACAGTTTTTTCGAATCGTAGGTGATTCTGATCGACAGCTATCCCCTATAGCTACGAGTTCTCGGGCGGTGAGGCTTTGCTGTTCGGTGGCTGAGCCATCAGTACCTACCATTTGGCGGAGAGATTCAGCCGTGGCATCTGGATTTTCTGAGACCAGCGCGGCACACTGAGCATACGCTACACACTGTGACCTACATGATTCTGACATATCTGCAAGTATATCGTTTTGCTCAAAAAATACAAGGGTCAACAAACGAAGCCTTCCAAAGAAGTCTTTCATGGTACTTACGCGTGGAAGGCCAGGGGTGACACATCACAACTAACATGATGTTAACAGGGCAATTGTAGGCCGCACACTTGGTAGGAGTTTATTCTGAACTACGTATAACCTTTGAAACCCAACATTCACTCCACTGGCTAGCTCCAGAAAGTTGATACGGCACAACTCCCATATCCCTCAGGTTTCTTTTGCGGGTTGATTTTATAGTGTGGCCGTCTGGGAAGGTAGTCGTACTTTCGGCATCAACAACTAGGCAATCATTGCCGTTCAGCAAAAACTCTCCTAGTATTCTGACAGTCCTGTGGGCTCCGTCGCTATCTTTAAGACTTTGTACTTCGAGTTCTACCCCAAGTGCAATGTCGAATATGGTAGCAGCACCTTCGATGTTTGGATTTATATTCTCTAGAGGTGAGTGGGACATACTCAAACTATAACATTAAATAAGAAAAAAGCAATCTTGGAGGGCGAGTGTAGAGGCTAGCGCAACGCTACTGCGCCAGACTGGCCAGTTTGATGGCCCCGAGAACACCATTCATTTCTCCGCTTGATTGGACTATATACGTTTCAAGATCAGGGATACTGACGTATCCGTTTATGGACTGAGCGACGTTCTGACGGATAGCTTCTATCAGGCCGGGGCGTTTCACTAAGCCACCACCGATAACTATCATCCCTGGGCTAACAGCTAGGATCAGGTTATGTAGTGCAGCCGCCAGATAGCCTGCCTCTAGGCTCCACATCTTCACTTCAGTAACCCGTAACGCCTCTTGGCCCCAGCGGTTTGCCATTGCGCTACCACTCGCAATACCCTCAAGACAATCCCCATGGAACGTACACGATCCTTTGAACGAATCGTCAAACGGTTCATGCGGTATGCGCATATGCCCTATCTCCGAATGTGATACTCCTTGGAGTGGTGTACCGCCAAGTATTACGCTGCCGCCAATACCTGTCCCAACGGTTAGATAAATGAAGTTATCGTTTTGTTTTGCTACACCAAAGTAGTATTCACCTAAGGCAGCGCAGTTAACATCGGTATTAAGGATGACGGGTACTTTTAAGGGTTCCTCGAGCAATCCTTTTAAGTTAACGTTCGACCAGCCCCGCTTTGGTGTGTCCATAATGTACCCAAACTTCTCTGAGTGTATGTCGAGGTCTAGCGGTCCGAACGATCCAATCCCCAGGGCTGCTACAGAGGCGTTCTGCCTAAAGAAGTCGAATACGGCTGAGATCGTTTCGTCAACGCCAGCTGTCGGGAAGGTTACTTGCGCAATCGTCGTGCCTTGTTCGTCACCTATCGCGCAGATAGTCTTCGTTCCTCCAAATTCAATTCCGCCATACAATTTTGCTTCCATTACATTACTATACCAAAATAAAAAGACTTCTTAGGAAGTCTTTCATGATTATTATGCTTGTAGGTCCACCGTGGACGCTATCGCAACTATTATTAAGGTTTCTCGTTCAGAATTATACGTCCAGTAAAGCCACCCCGTTCATCAGCCTTACTTGCTTGTACTCCAGCAATATCTTCTTCTGAAATTTCAAGGGCATTTAGTAATGCAGCTAAGACCTCACGTACGTCAGCAATTTCTTCTTTTTGATGGTCAAAGTCTTCCGCTTCTTGAAGCTCGGTGGACTCTTCAATTAATTTCGCCAACAAAAAACTTATATATTCGTTTGTTTCAGCAATGTGTGTAATCGCTTTCTTGCCATCACGTTGAATTAACTCGGGTATTCTGTCTCGCACTAACTTGGGATATTGGTTTTCTATTGGTATATCCGTTTCAGTATGAGTATGTTTCATATACGTATCATACAAAATAAAACAGAGGTTTTCCACCTCTGTTTTAAGCATAAGTAATATGGAGTGCCACCGTGGACGCTATCGCAACTATTTTTCAAACTTATGATGCTAGTTCTGAGTCAATACGTATGTCTAAGTCACTCATAGTTTTTTGAAACTCTTTTGTCAGGTCTATCTCGTACTTACTTGCTAGTACAAGAACAGACCAAAGGCAGTCTGAAAGTTCGTGAGCTAACTTCTGGTCAACATCTCCCATCTCTCTAAGGCCATGCTTAGCCATAATTATTTTTGACAAATCGCCAACATCACCGACAAAACCAGCCATAAGTTGTTGCTCATTCCAAGTAACACCTCTTTTTTGTTGGTTGAGGGTGTCATACTTATTGCGTATTTCAATAGCTCTTTTTTGTAGTTCATCTAAATTCATACGTTTATTGTATCAAAACAAAATGACTTCCGAAGAAGTCATTCATAATGCTTATGCTTGGAGGGCCGTAGTCTTGTCTATCGCAACTAAGTTGATGACCTAATGATGACTCGAGTATTTATTGATATTTCTTGTTTGGCAAGTTCATTAAGATATGCAAACGAAGCAGTGAGGTATAGACCTATTAGGATAATTAAAGTTAAGGTTATTCCAAAAATCCATTTATCAAATTTATTGGGATTATGAAACAATGAATATAAACTTGTTAGTAAAGCTAATATCAAACCTATACTAATAAAAAATACTCCAACTGGGATAAGGCCAAAAGGTTCTTTTAATGTTCCGTCTGGCAATATCTCTGATCCAATAATGCTATATGTGAACAAGGACAATAGACCTGATATAAAAAGTACAATGCTAAATATATACCTTTTTTTCATGAATGCAGACAAGTTATATTAAAACTCTCATGAACTCAGTATAGCAAAATACCAAGCAAGGCTAGAACTAAATAACAGATACAAACTAGTGCCAAAAAACAGCGGTACTGTTATTGGGACTAATTGGTATCCGTTGATGTATCTTTGGAGGTCCTAGTCTTGTCCATCGCAACTACAATTACGAAAAACCCTCACATCCATTTTGCAGTAACTAGTTAATGTTACTTTTTAGCTCTATCGTCTTGTAAGTACGAAAATAATATACCTAGCACTATTAGTACAAAAGTCACTGCATTGAGCATATTGTTCTGCTTGTTACCAAGTATTAAGAAAAACATTGTTATTGAGGCTAGTCCCCAAGATATATTTTTTGCAAGTTGTAAACTTTCTACATTCATATTGGTAGTATATCAAATACCAAAAGAGACTAGAACTAAATAACAGATACGAGTTAGCGCTAGTAAAACAGTGCTGCTGTTATTAGAACTAACTGGTATCTGTTTAGGTATCTTTGGAGGGCCATCGTGGATGCTATTGCAACTATTTTTCGGCCAGACTTGACGGTTCTTTAAGCTCAACAAGTAATACGTGTGTTTCCGTTGAGCCAATATTCTCACCTAGATGTTTTTGTGCTGCTAACCAGCTAGCATCGCCGATATCTTTTTTTACAATTTTGTCCGTACCATCCTCAAAAACTAATTTTCTATCGAATGAGCTC
>JBBRZI010000014.1:0-24167 GCA_038236865.1 Saccharimonadales bacterium (SeqCode) | reverse complement strand
GGCTGTTCCACCGAAACATTTCACTTTTCCTGATTCACGTTACGTACGTTCAGGCTTGCCGACGAAGCTCCATGGGTGGTGATGCCATTTCTTCACTCACCCCTAGTGTACTACATAATCCTATTAGTCAATAATCGTTGTGAATAACTCTGCACCGCTCTCACGTTAACAGATAGCAGTAGCCACCTCGCGCCGCCCACAGCCCTTCTCTCCGGCGCCCGCTCGAGGCTGAGATCGTGGTGTGACTGCGACATATAGAGCGCATAGTCAATTGTGAGCTCCGCCGACCCGTGGCGTGTTGACCCGGCGAGCTCGGTCCAGCTGCTTGGTAGCAGCCCTGCTCTACTGACCGCTCCGGCTGCGGAATACTAGCGACCGGGGAAAGCCCTCACTTTTGGCTAATCCCGCATCCGCCGAGCCGTCGAGCCGCTATGGCAGTGGAAATATTTCGAGTGTTTGAACGATAGGGCAGTGCCGCCTCCAACCACTGCCCCGCTTTACAATAGAAAACTACCGTCATATATAAGACAGCTGGATCATCGGCTCATCACGACCAACAACTGGCTTGGCTCGGCTCATCACTCAAAACGTTTCGAACCACCAAAAGCAGACGACCTTAATACCGGCCGCCGGGATGCGTGTGAGCGGGCTGATACATGTGCCATGCGTTCGCTCTGCGAGCTATTTGAGATTACGCACGGAGCGGCGATATTTTGCCAAGCAAAAAGCGGTTGAATGATCTCGCATGTCATTCAACCGCTTATGTCGAGAAAACAATCTCGTCAAAACTTCGCCTCAGGCATTACTATAGCAAGGTTAGTATTAAATGGCTAGCCTATAAATGCTGTATTTCGTACATACCCACATGGGGATAACCTTTTCAAGTTAACGTCATCCGTGGTATTGCCTACTTATGGGCTTCCCTATCTCATAGCTGGTATCGTGAGTTGCGTATTTCTTAATTCGCAGCTGCCAGCCTACCGGTATTCACCGTTAATATGACAACTGAATAATCAATCTAGCATATGGCCTGAATTGTAGCAGCTTAAGTCAGCGCTATAGTATTTACTGAGGATTCATCGCCAAACCGCCGGTTATACCCTGCAAGATGGTTTGAACGCGCAGTTTGCATTGAAAAACTCCTGAAATGGAGACCTAACAGGGGCAGTATTATGTATTTTTGAGAATGGAGCCAAGCGTTGGGCATACTTTGGGGCCAAAGCCAAAAACCAGCGGTTTGCAGATGTTGCGCAGCCGGCGTTGGCTACCCCTATGGACACAATTTTATAATTATCACCTTGATTTTCGGTGGTTCGGCAGACATTTTGGCTAAACATACCCTAAATAATAAGCGATAGTCGGCCGGATGGTGCACTGTATTTATTATGACCAAAGAAAATGCCGGACTTTGTCCGGCATTTTCTTTGGTGGGCTCTAGAGGATTCGAACCTCTCACCTCCGCAACGTCAATGCGGCGCTCTAGCCAAATGAGCTAAGAGCCCGGGAGTTAAAACAGGTGTTTTTAGTCATAAACAAGCTTGTGGTAACAGACAGACTATAGCTGAGCGACGGCATAATAGCAAGTCCAAACTTACCTACCGCCCCTGTTATGAACCCGGCTTCCACCCCGTGGGGCTTGACTATCTCTTGCATTTCTAGTAGCATAATTAAGTTAAACAAAGGGTGTTGGTGAGTACCAGAAAATCAAGCGTCTTAGACGCTTTTCAGTTGTTTTACGAAGAACTTGCTTCGAAACCAACGAATCGGATCCGTCGCCTGCGCACTAGTCCGTAAGAACTAGGCGCATAGATTGACCCGATTACGGAGGATAGCCTTGTCGAATTTCGACAAGGCTATTTTTATACACTCTTCCTCTGAGGTTTTCCACTGGCTATTTTAATAGCTATATGACAATATGTTGTCATGGTTTGTATACACTGTCGCTCTGACACCCAAGTTATCAACTCCCGGCTGCAAAAAAAGGCCAATCAGGTCTGGCGGCGACGCAAGTGTAGCGAATGCAGTGCCGTCTTCACTACTCGCGAGGTCGCACAATACGAACTAGCCTGGCTGGTACGCACGAACAGGTCGCTCAAGCCCTTTAGCCGCGATAAGTTGCTGCTGAGCATCATTGCGAGTATTCAGCACCGCCCGAACGCGCTGGAGGACGCCAGCGCCCTCACGGAAACCGTCATGAACAAATTACTGTTCACGGCTATTGCTGGCGTCTTAGAAGCTCCGGCCATCGCCCGCACTGTGCAAGTCGCCCTCAACCGCTTCGATACAGCCGCCAGTGTCCACTACCAAGCCTTTCACCACTCCTGAGGTGGTAGTTAGGGGTTGGTAGATGGGGATTGGAGCTCCCGCTATTCTGAGCGAAGCGAAGAATCTGCCACCCGCCACGGTCATCCCGGGCTCCGATCCGGGATCCAGACAGAAGCCAAGAGCAGGTATACCGCTGCAAGTAACAGCTCTGCCCACGGGCTTAGGCCTTGGCTAGCATCTACCACCTACTACATTTCTACTATTATCAGCTCTCTGTAATGTCTGCAGTCAAAAGTAAACTCTCGAGCCTGGATACCGGGCAACCGCTTCACGCCAGGAAAACTATAATTTTATAAGAAGGTTTTCTTAGACTTAAGCATATATCACTGCTAACCGCAGTGCTAGCGAGCCCAGCAGGACAGTTGCACGGCGCCAACTTTAAAAACTGTATAACTCTCCCCTGGCTTAGATTCTTCACTTCGTTCAGGCAGACGAGGAGCTAACTATCCCACTATTAAACTATTCAACTACTTAGTCGGATCCGCCTCAGAACTAGAAATATTGCCCGCCACATCGACGACGGCCTTCTCGGTAACATCAAATTTGCTCATGTACCTGCCAAACATCAGCCGAGTCTGCGAATAGAAAGCGGCCGCCGAGCCATAGACGATACTCGTCACCGGCAGGAATACCCACTGCGCAACCATCAAAACGGAACGGTGGCGGCGGTAGCGAGCCGGGCGTGGCGGTAGCGTCAGCAAACACACGTACAGTGAAGCCATCAGGCCAATGATCCCGATGCGCTGGACGCGACTGACGATTAGGGGTAGCTCGTTGGCCGCAAAGCTTTGCGGATGGATGAACGGCGGAATAAAAGCCGCAAAGTAGATCAAGAGCGTGCCCGTAGCCCACGTGACGTGGCCCTCGAGCGTGCGCAGAAACTTAGTGGTTACATCGAACCGCGGCGCTTTACTGTTCGCGAAAAATCCCTTGCTCGCAATATAGGCGACATCCGAGGCGCCATATGTCCAGCGCCGCAGCTGCACAAACTGCGCTTTCAGCGTTCGAATGTAGCCGTCGGCCAGTACGGCGTCCTGGTAGATTGGGATGCTGATTGGGTATACCCGGTAGTCACCGTCGTAGCGGAAGTAGGAGCGCCAAAAGTGGTGGCCATCCTCAACAATCGTCCGCACACTCCAGAAGTCCATGTCGATCAAAGCCTGCATTGGCTGAGCGTGCGCCGAGAAGTTACGCGCCAGGTGTGGCCGCTTCGATCCGACGATATAGAACAGATTATTACCGGTCGCCACCACCCGCATCAAGGTTGGGGCGTCCCAAATATTGTTCGTGAACATTGGCAATGGCTGGAACGACGCCCGAAGTGGGTTCGAAACCACGCAGTACATATAGGTGAGCGCCGAAAAGTAGCGTTTATCGGGACGATTATCGGCGTCCAGTGTCGTAACGATCACCTTTTCCGGGTCAATTCCCTGCAGCGCTAAGTACTGCTGCAGCTCCCGGCCGGCGCACGTGACATTGCCGCCCTTACCGATGACTTCGCCGGGGATATTAGCCGGGTGTTTAACCATCATAGTGTGCCGAAACTGCCCTTTGTACTGCTTTAGTAGCTCAGCCACGCGAGCTTCGGCGATCGCACCAGCCCGACCCTCGTACGCGAACACTAAAATCGTCCGTTTGGCGTCATAATCGGCCCCAATGACGGACTGGATAGTCGGTTCGAGCACTTCCCTGGACTCATTGACGGTCGCGATAATCACGGCGTGCACAATTTCGCTCGGTTTAAATATCTGCGTGTAGCCTTGGACTCGAGCGAGGTTGCTGGCGTGCCAGGTCGGTCGCTTGACGTCACTGGCGGTAATCTCGCCGGCTTCCAGATCGGCGAGCAGGCCGTTCCAGTCGAGCTTCATGTGCTGCTTCATGGTGCGGTAGCCGCCTAGAGCGCGGGCGCTGAAAGCGATCGAACGAACAAAATAAATCAGCAAATACGCCAAAATAAAGATGACGGCGGCGGTCACGTTGATCAAACTCAAGATGAGTGGCAGCGCAATCAGCAGATAGCTCAGTGCACCGGGCAGTATTTCAAAAAAGCGATAGTGCCCTTTGCGGTCCTTTTCATAAGGGATCTCGATATCCGTCATTTAGCGCAACAGTATCAGGGCATTACTGATGATAATAGCCAGTAGCAACAGCAAGATTCCGAGACTTAAGACAGTAATCGTTGCCTGGCGATGGATTTTGTAGACCCGGATTCCGAGCATGGCATGGATAGTAAACACCAGTAGCATAAAGCCGATAAAGCTCAGCAGCTCAGTAACGCCGCCGTTGGTGAAGGTGTTCACACCGAAGTTTGAGCGGTACTGCACGATGTACCCATTACTGCCGTGGCTGGAGCTCAAGCGAAGCAAGACTAAAATGCTGCCAAATAGCGCCAAGAATGCATTGATGCTGAGCAGCAAAAGCACTAGATGATCATGAAAAAACTTCTTAGGAATGGCCATAGGGATGCAAGTATTGTAGCACTATTAAGACTTATATCAGCGTACGATTGGTGCGGGTGGCGAGAGTCGAACTCGCGTCTCAGCCTTGGGAAGGCTACATAATGGCCGTTATACGACACCCGCTTGCTTTTGCTGGCAAAAGCATTTGTCAGGTAGCAGCTATCATTTAACAAAAAATGGACAGCTTACGCTAATTTAATAAATTTCAAAAGACTGTGGTTTTTGTCCATAAATGAAAATTGTTAATTGCTACCAGCTAAATGTTTTGCATTCCACCTGCCGGATATCGGGCTGCGCCCGATGCGCCTGCGCGCCATGCTCCGAGCAAGCTCGTGCGCGTGGCACTTGTCTTTGAACCACTGCTTTGCAGTCGGTTCGCTTCTGCAGGTGCAGATTTTTAATATCTATCATAGATAGAAATTAAAAATCTGGAGCCACCTGCCGGAATCGAACCGGCGACCTACACGTTACGAATGTGTCGCTCTACCAACTGAGCTAAGGTGGCGTATCTGAGAAGATCTACCGTATTATAGCAAACTAAACTGAACCATTGCATGCCGCTACCTTCTTACGATGCAAAAGCCCTTTATTCTACCGTCATCGAGCAAACAATCCCGCGATAAAACGCCCACTGTCATCCTGAGCATCAGCGAAGGGTCTGAACCACTTACGCCCACTGTCATACCGGGCTCGCTAGCACTGCGGTTAGCAGTGATATATGCAGAACCTAAGAAAACCTTCTTATAAAATTATAGTTTTCCTGGCGTGAAGCGGTTGCCCGGTATCTAGAAAAAGTTCTTCGCTTAGGTCCTAAATATAGCCTCACTCCAGGGAAAGAGCCCGTAGCCTGGATAGCGGGTCAAGCCCGGTATGACAGCTGCATGAAGAGATAGAGTACTTGGCACGACGGAGTAGAGCCAACCTCTCACTACCGATTATTGAGCTCCGTTCCTTCGCTTTGCTCAGGATGACAGTCGTGCTTAACTAAAGGGATGAACGACCTACAAGCCTATGGCTGGAATGATTATTTCGCGAAAGCGTGGCAAGCGCTAGAGCTAGCCGAATACACTCCCGGGCGAGTAGTCGCCGATCGCGGCAGCCACCTCAAAGTCGTAACCCCCCACGAATACGCCGCCGAGATAGCCGGCAAGCTCAGCCACTCGGCTCGCAGCGATGAACTACCCAAAATCGGCGATTGGGTCGCGCTGCGATTGGGCGATGACAATAAGGCGACCATCCACGCTGTTCTACCGCGCCAGAGCGAAGTCAGTCGACGCATGGCTGGCGACCGCTTCGGTAAACAGATTCTGGCAGCCAACATCGACATCGCCTTTGTCGTCCAAGCCTTGGATGACGATTTTAGCGCTGCCCGGCTCGAGCGTTTCATCTACCAACTGCGGCAGAGCAATATTGAGCCGATCTTTATATTCAATAAAGCCGATCTGGCCCAAGCGTTCGAAGCCAAGCGGGCTGAAGTCGAAACCTTACATATACCCTACCTCATCACCAGTGCCCAAACAGACCAAGGCCTCGACCAAGTCGCGGCCGCCGTTCCGGCCGGTAAAACTGCCGTTTTCCTGGGATCCTCTGGGGTCGGCAAGTCGACACTCACCAATAAACTGCTCGGCTATGACCGCCAAAAAACGGCCGCCGTGCGCGTCTCCGACTCGACCGGCATGCACACCACGAGCCACCGTGAGCTCTTCACACTCCCCGGTAACGGCATGATCATTGATACTCCCGGGATTCGCGAGCTCCAACTATGGGGCGACGAAACCTACCTGGCCGATACATTCCCCGACATCGAAGCTTTAGCCGCCGACTGCAAATACCGCACTACCTGTAGTCACACCCACGAGGAAGGCTGCAAAGTCATTGAGGCAATCCAACACCATCAGCTCGACCCGGCTCGATTAAGCAGCTACCAGAAATTCCAAATCGAACTTCGTGAGGTGTCTGTTCAAATCGCCGCTCAAGCCGAGCACAACAAGGCCCTACACAACAAGCGGGCCGCCCGAGCCCGTAATTTTGATGACGACGAAGCGTACTAGATAGACCCGTTCACGCCACACACCCGCGACCCGAGCTTCACGCCAGCGGCCGGACCACCAGCGGCCGTTAACAGTCACACATAAGACTTTGCTGGCCTTTGAGTACAATGTTTATTAGTATTCCCAACTCTACCGCCTCTGTTAGTAAGGGTATGTATACATTTTTGGACTTTTATTACTAGCCTATAGACACTGCTGCATACAGTCCTGCGGCCGCTGCACCCAAGTAGACTATCGACTATTTTTGGTAGGCTTGATCGTAAGCCGCATCAACCGCAACGTGTGCAAGATTCAAAAAATCTTGATCAATAAGGACATCAGCATCAAACTCCGTAGCTAACCGAATACCATCGAGTACCACTTTCGTAGCATCAGGGCTCAAAATCTTCGGGAACTCGCCGCCGCGCGTAAAGGGGGTTGAAAGGACAGACTCATCTTTTGCAAAGATAGTTCGAGCGGCGAGAGCGTGTGCTTCGTTCGCAATCCGGACATCAGCCTTGCTATCAAGTGCTAGTTGTTCTTTTTCAAAATGCATATGATCCTTTGTAGATTAATCAGTACATCTATATTATCATAAACTATGCATTATGTCAACATATCCCGCCCGACTGACGGACTCGCGCTACAGGTTCGTGCCGATGACGTGACCAATGAGCGCGGTAATTCCCATGGCGAGCCCGCCACCGAGCAAGACTCTGGAGGCGGCCCACAGCTTGTTGCCGCCCCCTATCCGGGCGCCGATAGCACCGGAAACGGCCAAAGTGGCCAATGATAAACCGACGATAGTACCGGCACTTCCCGAGCCGCTAACCAGCACGGCAGCGATGATCGGCACCAAGGCACCAATCGAAAAGGCTGAGGCAGAAGCTAAGGCTGCTTGGGTTGGGTTGGCTAGGGCCTCGTGGTCAATGCCGAGCTCATCACGCACATGGGCGACAACCGGGTCTTGAGCGTGTAGCTGACGAGCAACCTGAGCTGCTAGATTGGCGTCGAGACCCCGATGCCGGTAGATAGCCGCCAGTTCGGCTAGTTCCTCATCCGGGTTTGCCGTGAGTGAACGCTTTTCCATCTCAATATCAGACCGCTCGGAATCTCGTTGCGAACTAACCGATATGTACTCTCCGACCGCCATAGACAAGGCACCGGCAAATAACCCGGCGATTCCAGCCGTTAAGATAGCTTTATCGTTAGCGCTGGCTGCGAGCACACCAAGCATCAGACTGGCCGTCGATACGACGCCATCGTTCACGCCAAGCACAGCGGCGCGTAGCCAACCTGAACGATGCGATTTATGTGCTTCTTCCGGGTGGGCGGAGGGAATAGATTTATGCATACCCCTATACTAGCAGAAGCGGTCTTAAATAACTGTGCCACCGAACAGGTTCGGTATTTGCGCAGCTTTGAAACGGACTGCTTCACCCGCCTTTGCTTTTTATATGTTTTTGTGTTAAAATAAAGTGTAATATAAGGTCCCTTTTCGATGAATCCCGAACTAGCTCAACCGCCCCGCCTCGACAATCTCAGTAGCCTGCGCGCCGGCCGGCGTGAACTCGCCGCCTACACGTCCGAGCAGCAGCTACGTTCGGTGTATGCGCACGATCGGGTCGTAAACCCGGACGCCGAAATTTCGCGCGTCGAAAACGACGACTTTGACCGCTACTGCCCCTCGCTTACGGCTACGAACCTTATGGGCTACGAAGCAATTGGCCTGCAAGTTTCTGACATTATCTCCGCAGTGCGCAAGGCGCCCGTCGGTGCCCCTGCCCAGCCCGTACGCAGCCTCGAGTTAGGCCAAGAAAAGCTAGTTGTCTACGCTCACGATGGGGCAATGAAGCTACGCTTTAGCCTGGCCGGCGTCGAGTCAAAGCCCGGCAACACGGCGACTCCCGCCCGTATCGGTGCACTGGTCAATACGCGGTTCGCCCAATCACCAGCCCACCAGGCAAAAGCCCGGGCCAACGCGCAGCTCCAGCAATCCGCGGAGACGCCACACGAACTTACCATGAATAGCTTTGATCCGACCATCGATCCACTCGGCAGCTTGGCTTTCCTCGAAAATATCGGCTTACTGACTGATCTAAAACCACAATTCATGAGTGGCACAACCGCGACGAGCCTGTTAGCTTCGGCCCTTTCAAGCATCCCCGGCTATCGGGCTCAGCGCACCGAAACGCCCGAAGCCCAAACTCTGACATGGGGAGATGGAATCGTTCAAACCCTGCGCGTCGATCGAGTGACAGGCCAGTACAGCTTCAGCGTCGCCCAAAACTCAGACCGCAACTATCTTGAACGGGGCAACCAATCGGCTGAACAAGCAACGCCGTTTATTGAAACTGCCTGCGCCCGGGAATTGTGCCAACTGCTCGACACAGCCGGCCTGATGTTCCATCCGACTATCCAAGCTAACATGATGTCCATGAAGGCTGCCGACCGCTACGGCTCAATCTACACCCAACTCAGCCGCGAAGTTGCTAAGTGGATTAATAAGCCCGAGCGCATGCAGCTTAGTAAGTTGTTTGTACCAATTGAGGCCGAGTATTATGGTTCAGCAATGATCGATTACACGATCCGCAACCGCGCATTCCCCATCGCTCAGTACGAATTTGAACTAGCCAGCGGCGATCCGGCCGATACCGACGCAAAATCTCGCCGGGAAGCGGAAATTCGCCGGCAATGGGCAACAGTACCGCACTCCGCAAACAGCGAATCGGCCACCGTTCTGCTAGATCTGATCGACGACGCTTTGAGCCGCGACACCAGCACCGAACAACCGACCGACCTACCGGTAACGCAATCGCTGTTCTCAATCCAAGGCGGTGCCTGTTTTGATGTCGTGAGCTACTATATCGGGGCGGCCAGTAATTCATCGGTGCTCCCAGACAAATTGCGTACCGTGACCAAAGCAGAGGTAACGCTACTCGAAAAGACTGAGGGGGCTCACACCTTCTTGACCACTCACGAGATGACCTTCAATGGCGTGCGCCTCCCTAAAGGCGCTTTGTTTATCCAAAACCCCGACGGTTGGGCATTTTTGCGACTCACGATGTTTACTTTCGATACGCTCGAAGACCAAAATGCAGTGGCCGGGTCCGAACTGGCCAAAACGCTCAAAAACGAGGCAGCAGCGCTGCGAAGCATCGGTGGCACGACACTGACCCACCTCAAAATTGCCGCCCGCTAAACTGTTCCATGCCCAGGGTATTAGATACAAAGAATATGAATTACAATTTTTGTGAATCAATGCCCGTATCTAGATACTGGCCCGATTGTTACGTGCAAAAGAACTATATGAATGTAGTTGTTTTTTTAGCAATATTGTGCTAATGTATATATAGTCTCCAAAAATAAATAGAAACTATAAAAGTATGTCCGCTGAAAATCCATTTGATCAGCCGCCGCCACCTATGGCCCCCGATTCGTACTACCAGCCAGATATGTACCGACCCCTTACAGTTGAGCCTGATTGGCGCGATCGCGTTTCACGCAAAGTGGTAGCAATCGGTTTGACGGCCTTGAGTTTGGCTGGCGTAGGCGTAACGGCCGGCGCTTATGAGTTTAGGCATCATCAAGCTTCAGCGACCCGGCAAGAAGCCGCCCCCGTTCACGAGATAAATCCAATCACCGAGGCAGTATCCCAAAAAGTGCAAGCTGATTTTGAGGCGGCGCTTGCCGTCGACAAGTGTCAGACCAAAGTTACGGTCGAAGATGTCACTACGATGTGGCAAAAGTTGTTTACGACTCACGAGGCGCCGAACCAAACACTCCAGAATTTAACCACCCGTAGCCAGGAAGTCACCGAGCAGCTTTCCCGCGATCGCGCCGAGCAAGGCTTCATCGCGCTACCTGAAACATTCAGCAAGCTGCAGGCTGATGCGAGTAACGAAAATGCTTTACCATTAAAAGTATACGAGCAGGCTGCCACCGATTATTTTGGTAAGTTCAATGTGACTACGCTGTTTGACTGGCAGAAGCAAGACTTTGCGAGTCCAAATTACAGCGAAGATATATCGCGTATTAACCATGAGGCTTCGCCTGTTCATGAGACCGAATTGGGTTCTAACGGGGTTGTTCGAAGTCGCATAGTTAACGCTATGAGCAGTTTTGCCGTTTTGCCCCCCTCGATTATCAATCAGATAAATGCCCGTGGCGAGCCAGCCGTCAAAATTGTTGCGTTTGGGAGTCTGCACGACAAACGCGATCTGGGGTTATCGCTCAGCAATAAAGGTATTATGATCATCGATACCGATAATGGAGCCAGCAAAACTGGCGATGCCGCGTTCAGTTATGAAAACTCTTCTAAGATAGTCGCAGGTCACGAAATTTGGCATGGCATAGACTGGAATATTTGCGGCAACCTATTGAGTGTTGCCGCTAATGGCAGCCTGGACAACAACGATGCAGCCAAAGAAAGTCTAAATGGATCTTTCAAGTATGGCCCGGCGTCAGTCGACAGCCTTGGCCGAAATATCACAGTAGATAAGAGATATATAAGCCTCGAAAATCCTGGTGAAGGGAAAGTTGTCGTTGCGAATGATTATGGCGCTACCAATTCCGCCGAAGATGGCGCGAGCACTATGGGGGAGAACGTCCTCTACGGAGCGGCGATTGCCGGTCTAGAATCAGACAAACGCGATATGGTTATCATTGACGAGAAAGTGGCATTGGATCTAGCGCGGTTGGCCAAAAACAATCCAGCCGCTGCCCGATATTTCGTCAATTTATTCGCGGCGGCACGCGTAGAAAACAAGGTTGACGCAGTAACCGATCCTTTAAATAATGAACTTGACGCTTATATCAAGGCCCTACTCGCTAAAAGTGTAGACGTTGAGTCTGACCCTACCTACCTATCTTTACAGGCCAAAGTAACACCATATAGAGATCTAGGCAACCTATTATCAAAGGCTATTATCGGCTTGCCTGTTAATCTTAAGTAGAGCCCTAGCGGCGGGGATAGTCCTCTGCCGTTGGCAGTCGTAGCCGTAGAAGTCTGGAGCTTTTAGCCGCCAAGAGTAGCAAGTTGCTCATCAGAAAGCTGATCAATCAATGATACGCTGAATGGCGAAGCATAGAGCCTGATTTCGGAACCGGCCCAACGTACCGATGAGTCAAGACACAAATCAATTTACATACATAAAAGAAGACACCTATCGGCGAGGATAGGTGTCTTCTTTTGGCGGGCCCGGCCGGAATAGCGGACTCTTCGTCCTTTTCCACAAAGCTGTGCTCGGAATGAATTCCTGCGCTCGGCTTTGTTGCACGAACCGGCCCGTTCGCTACGCTTACTCTATCACCGGATCAACTCTTGAGCAATGCTCAACCAAAGTAAAAGCCCCAATCTTGCGACTGGGGCTTTTACTTTGGCGGGCCCGGCCGGATTTGAACCGGTGATCTCCTCCGTGACAGGGAGGCGTGATAACCACTTCACTACGAGCCCCCGTTGTTTCGCGCTGTATACGCTTTAAACATTCATTTCGATGTTTTAGTCTCGGCGCTACGGGGTTACTAAATACAGGGGTAATGATACCAATTTGAGCGGCAAAAAGCAACCTGGCTAGACTTTAATGTAGTGTCGGGGCGGGTGTGCATCTGTCAACGGCTTAACGTAGGCGCTGATGTCTTTGTAGTTAAACGAGATGTGGGCAGCGTGGACTTTACCGCCGTTTACATCTATAACCTTCACGATTTCGAGGGTATACCCCGTGTCGATAACGGTTGATATCTGACCCGGTTTGAGCTTGAATAATTCGGCGGTGACGTGCGGTGCGATATTGTGATCGGTCAATGCCACCGCTTCGGGGTATTGACCGCCGTTGGTGCGGGTGCTCGCATCATCAGACGCTGTAGCCGCGACCGTAGCAAAGTCCGCCCCGCCCAACAGCTGTTGCAGCACCCCATTGGCCCGCTGTTGGGTAGCGCTATCGAGCTTGGCGGCAACTTTTTGCTGCAAGAGCTGCTGTTTGAGTTCGCGCTTGAAGTCTTCAGTATTCCAACCCCAGAACTCATTTAATACGTCCTTAAACACCCGGTCGCTACTGCCGAGCCGATTCTGGCTACGGACCAATTGGACTTCGGCATCGACTTCTTGGTTGGACACGGTAATGTTATTTTTGGCAGCGAGCTGTTTGGTATATGCAACCGTGACAGCTTCGGTCATAGCCTGGTTTTTTAGGCGCTGCAACTGGACCTTGCCGTCGGGCGTGCTAAAGTTGGCCCGCTGCTGGGTCTGGTAGTAGTGCATGTTACGGCGCAGTTCAAACAAGTAGCTTTCGTAGCTCACCCAAGACGGCCCGGCCTTTGCCACCGGCAACGGGACAACCCGCGTCACATCATACATAAAGGCCGTAGTCAGCTGGAATCTATAGAGGCCAACGCCGCAGTAGGTAAAGAACAACAAAAGAGCGATGGCCAGCAACCACACAGAGATACGCACAATGCGGTGTTTAGAGTGCTGCAACGGATAGATGTATTTACGGGCGCTCGACAGCACGGCCTCGCGGTGCTCGGCGACGGTTTCGTTAGTAATCCGCGGCACCCCGCTCAGGGCCTCGTCGATACGAGACTCAGCGCTGCCCCGGCGAACCGCCAGTTTCGGGAGTTTGATGGTTTTTGGTAGTTTAAGCTTCTTCATGTATTTGATCTTGCGCACGGCTCCCTCCGGGGTAATCCTCTGTGGTGATTCCCTGGGAGCGCAGAATACCCGAAATCCTTTTCTGGATCTTATTTGGGTGGTGAACATCGTGGATAAGTAGGTCTCCCACGTATGTCTGCATCTTTATTGTACCAAATCCCAGCAGAGTCTCCTGTAAACCGCTGACTTCGTAGTTGACCGACTGGATTTGATTGAGACCAATATCGGCCACGGCCCGGCTGAATAGCCCCTTCTGGGTGATCTGAATAAAGCGTTGATCGGTGATAATGAAAACACTGAAGTGCCAACTAATCCAGCTCGGTGCAAAAATCAAAAAACCCAAAATCACCCCGGCCGCCAGGCCACCAAAGAAGACAACGAAGCCCAGTTCCGGTTTTACCGCCGCCGGGATAATGCCAATCAGCGGACCGAACAAGCCAAACACCAGCCCTTTGCGCATGACGATTGGATGCTTATGGAAAACGTAGAGAACTTCTTCGTCATCAAATTGATCAGCAAAATATTTTGGCTTAGATGATTCGGCTTCGACCATAGGAGTATTTTACACCATATTGCTTAAGTTTACTCCGTCGCTCACCCAGTTTCACTGTGTCGAGCTATCTGCACATTGCTACATGAACAATTCTAAATGATCTCTGGTGCCCCCACCACGATTCGAACGTAGAGCTTCTCCTTAGGACGGAGTTATTTTATCCATTGAACTATGGGGGCGAGTGAGGAGTACAATTTTGTGTTTACCTAAAATTATACTCCGAGTGAGCCCCTCCTCTGCCGCAGGCAGATGGGGGCGAGTGAAGGATAGTAATTTTGTGTTTGACCTAAAATTATATCTTGAGTGAGCCCCTCCTCTGCCGCAGGCAGATGGGGCGTGTAATCTATTGTATACGACTTAACACATATCGTCTCGCGAACCGTACCCTGCCACCCCAAACACCCCGCTGTCATCCCAAATTTGCTTTGGGATCCAGACAAAGAACTCGTAGCCCGGATACCGGGTCGAGCCCGGCAGGACAGTGGAGTAACTAGCTATTTACTCTGCGTATCTCAAAGCTCGGTCTAGCCGCGCTCAGAATGCTCGTAAATGTAAATGTACTCAGACTTATCATAGCTAAACAGCTCGTTCTCATCGAAGAAGTTAGCAACTTCCGATTCACCGCTTTCTTTGCTGTCGGAGGCATGAATCAGATTGCGCCCCCGGCCAATGGCAAAATTGCCGCGGATAGTGCCGGCATCGGCCTGCCGGGGGTTGGTCGCGCCCACCAGAATCCGAATCGATTCGATACACTCGTACCCTTCCCACGCCATCAGCACCACTGGCGAGCTCTTCATAAACTCCTCGAGACCAGCGTAGAATGGCTTGGCGATGTGCTCGGCATAGTGTGACCGTAGCATGGCTTCGTCGAGCGTAGCCATCTTCATGCCGATTAGTTTGAGGCCTTTGCGCTCCATCCGGGCAATAATTTCACCAATGAGGCCGCGCTGGACGGCGTCTGGCTTGGCAATTATAAGTGTTCGTTCCATCGAGTATCCTTGTTTAACTATGCCCATTGTAACAGATAGAAACCATTATTTGTCTTCGGCCCTACGTGAAAGCCAGGCTGGTGCGTATCAGGTAATAGTTTTTGCGAGAAAGTGTACCTACAAGTGGTACATTGACGATCACAGCTGTTGGTTGGTGCCGCCAGGCTGGCTTGGAACGGGGAGGAGACATCCAATGGTTTCGCCCAGAAAGCTCTTCCTCGATCTTTGGCAGGAATGATCTATAATAGAGCTTATGCTCTATGCAAAAGCTAAAACTGATTTTCTGGAATACTTGGAAATTGAACAAAACCGGTCACAAAAAACCATCGCCAACTACGATCATTACTTGACCCGTTTGCACGATTTTGCCGGGGACATTCAGATCAGCGAAATCAACGACGAGCTGATCCGCAAGTGGCGGCTCTGGCTCAACCGCCTAGGCACCAACACCAGCGATGAACTGGGTAAATCGACCCTCAATTATCACTTGATTGCCCTGCGTAGCTTCCTGAAATTCTGCGCCAAGCGCAACTTGCCTGCCCTGCCTGCCGATAAGATTGAGCTGGCCCGCACCAAGCGCAAACAAGTAACCTTTTTGAACGAAGACGAGCTAGCTCGTATGTTTGAGCAACCCGATCTAACTACCTTGCCCGGCCTGCGCGACCGAGCGATCGTGGAGCTGCTGTTTAGCTCCGGCATGCGCGTCAGCGAATTGGTCGGGCTCGACCGCGACCACATCAACCTCAAGCGCCGCGAGTTTATGGTCCGCGGCAAGGGCCAAAAGGACCGGCCGATCTTTATTAGCGTGGCCGCCGCCTTATGGATCAGCAATTATCTGGAGCGGCGCCAAGACACCGCGCGGCCCCTGTTCGTACGCTATAGCGGGACCAAAAAAGTTGATTTATCAGGCAATTTCCATCGCCTAACTGTCCGCAGCGTGCAGCGGCTGGTCGCCCACTACGCCCTGCTGGCGGGGATCACCAAACACGTCAGCCCGCACACCCTGCGTCACTCGTTTGCAACTGATCTTCTGATGAACGGCGCCGACTTACGTAGCGTCCAGGCCATGCTCGGCCACAGCAATATTGCCACGACGCAAATTTACACGCACGTCACTGATCCGCACCTGCGGGCGATCCACGAAAAGTTTCACCACAAAGCCAACTAAATAACTACTGCCTAATAGCCACAGCCCGAGGCAAAACCGGGGTATGTGGAAAGAGTTTTACAGATTCCTTGGATCGAATCTAGACCAAATCCTGGGTATAGCTGACTGTCGCCGGTCGGAACGCGCACCTGAATTCGTTTAAGAACATCCTGTGACTGCCCCGTCGAGTCAATAATTTCCTGGGGGCCGACTAAGTGCGCCGTGCCGCCATTGGCCGTAATGTGGGCGTTGGTGTTGCTGTAGATGGACCGTAGGTTAAACAATAACTTGGTACCAGCCGGTACGGGAGAGGCAAAGTTGATCGTCGCGACGCAATAACGCGTAAAAGTAGCGGCGTTACCAATATTGCAGTTACCGTTCACGATTGCGCCCGATTGGGTCTGGTTATTGCTATAACTGACAGTGCCAGGAGTGCCGACACCACCACTATTTGGGTATAGGAATGTCGTAAACGTGTTCTGGAGTAGCGTACTCCTGTCAATCGCCGTAAAAGGCGTTACTGCCAGCCGCAATACGCCGGGTGCACTCCAACTGGAAGCCCTTGGGAACGAACTGTTGGTCACGCCACTCGACGGGCGAAACGTATTGACGCTGCTATTGGCATCTTGCCAAGCAATTGTAAGGCTACTGACCGGTACACCGACGTTGGAGGCGTTAACGGCCGTCACCGTGAACACTGTCGGGGTAACAGTGTCGATTGAGCCGTAATCGATAGAGATAGGAGCAGTATCAATTAATAAACACGTCCACTTGGTATTGGCGGCAGTATCAGAACTAACCGTATTATCCGCTAGGTACTGTGAGGGGCCCGGGACACCTGTGATTGGGCCGCAAGTAGTTTTACGGCCTGTGTACCCGGCTTTAATGGCTCGGATCGCGTCATTGATGCCCGATTCGGCGGCGTAATAGGCCTGACTGCTCAATTGGCGATTGAGAGCCTGGCGCGATTCATTACGAATGATCTGGGCAAAGCCGATTGTTAATAGACTGAGGATGATGACCAGCGTCATGGCAATGACTAAGGCCGCAAAGCCTTTTTCATTCTGATGAAGTCTAGTTCTTATCATAAGCATATTGTATCCTATTCCGCCATTCTCGGCGCTATGGTTTGGGTTAGGGTGGCGATGGCGCAATACTCCGACCCGGGGCCACCTTTGCAGGTAGTGACAGCCGGCGTGGCTCCAGACCGTGGCGTATAACTAATTAAGTCGTCGTCACCGTAAGCTAGGCTGACGGTTATCGTATAGAAGCCGTTGGCGCTCGTGATATTCAAATCGGTCAGACGCATATTGGTCGACAGCAACTCGCTGCCATTATTTGGGCTCGAAGTGTTCAAAGAATCAGCTGGCGTGGCGGAAGTTGTTAAGCTCAAGGCGGTGATCGGCAGACAGGTACTGCTACCGTTCATGACATCGAGCCATAGGGCGTGGTCAGTCGGGGCTTTGGTGAGTTGATGATTAACTATAAAGCTATAGCGTTTACTGCCGATACAGACTGCCCCTGAACTGCTTGGGATACTAGGCGCCATGAACTGTGGGACAACACCGCCCAGCTGAATTTGCGATGCAATATTATTCATAATATTACGGGCGGAGTTCTGGGTGTTGACTTGAATCATGCCTTTCGAATACAGTTTGCCAATCTGCACGATACCGATGGTACTCAGCAAAAGTACTAAAGACAGGATACTTAGGGCGATCATTAGTTCGATAATCGTAAAGCCGGCGTCAGTTGGATTTCGGCGCGACAAGCGAATCTTAGAGCCAGGCAGACGGGCTATGTTCATGGCTGGTGAATCTTATAGCTAAGTTGCTCGGTTTGTTGGCCAAACTGGCCGATACCCTGCCAGGTAACGGTAAAAGTAAAAATATCCTGATTGTGCCCAAAACTGGGGGTTTTTACGTAGGTGTCGCTGAGTTTGTAGAAGCCCTCTGTCCCAGTTGTGCACGCTGGATCGGATAGTGCAACGGGCTTGGCTGTCGCATTCATGCAAAAACTAGTGAGTGCGTTATACAAGTTAACATCAGCAGCATCGGCCCGCGCCAATTCGACCTGGCTATTTAGATACTGGAGGGCTTCGGAGTGCTCCTGTGAATTTCGAGCGGATTGCATGCTCCGGTTTACCGTGGAATAAGAGGTCGTTAGCGCAAAACTCAAGATAGTCAAAGCGATCATGACTTCAACGATAGTATCGCCCCGTGATTGCCGGTCTATATGTTTCAGCATACCGATGGTACCCCTGTGCCGGTCTCGAGCGCCGTCGTAAACTGCTGTCCGCTCTGGCCGCCGATGCTGACACTACCCTTTCTATTACCGTTTTGGAAACACACTAAAATATAGGTGCCGTTGCCAATGATGTCAGCCGTACCGATATTCGCCGTCTTAGCGTTGATATTAATGACGGCCGTGGCTTCGTTGGCACCGAAAGTGCCGTTTGCCGGGGTATTTGGGACGATCGCCGTCACCACCGTCTGAGCGCCAGATTCTGGAGTACTCGATTGCGACAGGCCATAGTTGCCTAGGCTACCAAAGAATCCGAACGAGCCGATGGGCGTACCGCCCGAACAATTACCGGTACACTTCAAAACTTTGGTCACTACCAGGCCGCTCTGCAGAGTATTCTTCTGAGTTAGGTTGATGACACCGCCAATATCGACCGCTATCGGTTTGGCCGCCGCAAAGGATGTGGTTGAGGCCCCTGTCGAGTCCATTTGTCGAGCGGCTACCGTGTAGATATTGTAAGCGGTTGGGTCGCCAGCGACATTAAACTGCATGACTTTACCTAGAAAAATACAACCACCATTCGAACCCTGGGCGGTCGTAGCCGCGGTAAAAGCTGGTGGACCGAGCGCAAATGCCGTACAACTAAAAGTAGCGGACGGAGGGTACTGGCCGTTCGCAACGTCGTTGACGACGCTTCCGATCTGCGTATTTATGTCGTTCATCCCCTGTTTGAACTCGACCGCCGACTGTTTACCGGAAATAAATGCCGCGGCCAACAAAAACATCAGGCTCGAGATTGCCAGGAAAATGAGTGTCTCAACGATGGTATAACCATGCGGCTTGTTGCCACCTATCATACCGTAAAGTATACCATAAGCATGTTAGGTATAAGCGCTAAATGATGAAGAACATTCTTTGATACCATGCGAGCAAATCTGCCCCGAATAACTGCACTCCGATGGTTGCAATAATCAAGAAAGGCCCGAATGCGATAACACTCGTCTTCTTTAGACGCTTGGTCAAGAGCAGTGGCAGTGCCACAAGGCAGCCCATCAGGGACGCCAGAAAGATAACCAAGAAGCTACTGAGTGGCGAAGCCACCACCAGACCAAAGATCCACCCCAATTTAACATCACCGCCGCCAATCCACTTGCCGTCTGAAATCTGGAACAAGACGTAGAATAGTCCGCCACCAACTACCACTGCCAGCAGCGTATTGAGCGCGGCCTTAACGGGGCTGGCGGCACCGACGATACCGATCAGGGCTTGCACAGCCGCCAACCCTGCCAGGGGATAGACCAATTTGTTGGGCAGCAGCAGCCAACGCAAATCGTAGATCAACAACGCCATCAGCCCGACCAGCAAGGCTAGCCACAGCCCAAATACGGCCCATTGACTGCCCTGTAATGCTACTGGCCAGTACACATACGATAGAACAAACAGGCCGGCAGTAGCCAGCTCGACCAGCGGATACTGAATTGCGATGGGCTTGTGGCAGTATCGACACCTGCCGCCGACGCTCAACCAGCTGACAACCGGCACCAAATCGTACCAAGCTAAGCTGTGTTGACAGTCTGGGCACATCGAACGCCCCCGACTTATCGATAATTCGGCGTCACCGGCGACCCGCTGCTTTTTAGGCTTACTTAGCTCGTGCAAGCGCCACACTAAGGCATTGTCAAAGCTACCGAAACAGAGGCCAAGTACAAGTAAAATAGCAATAATCATTAGCAGTATAGTACCACAAAATTAAATAAGCCCCGTTGCCGGGGCTTATTGTAGGTTCAATCAGTCTAGCTTAGGTTTCCTGACACTGAAGAACGTTGGCACCAGAGCCTTCTATGTTGTAGAGAGCCGCGATACTGCGCGATGATGCGCCTGTAAGCGTTGGCGCGTTGCCGTTACACTTCAGGTTGTTATAGACATTCACGACGTCGTTACTACTAATAGCCGGTACGGTTGGCAGTGCAGCCCGTGGCGCAGCTGAATAGTTGTACGTGACGTTCGTTGCTGTCGTGTCATCATAGAAGCCAAGCTTCGGCGATGCGCCAACAAATAGGACCGTAAACTGACCGCTTGTTACTGGCAATTTACCAGCGTTATTAGACGTATATTCGCTGACCGAGCCTAAAACTGCGCTCACGTCACTCTTACGCTGCGTGTTACGAGCGTTGCGCTGCAATGCTGGAACGGCCAAGAAGACGACCATCATGATCAATCCCGCGATAGCTAGTACGATCAAAACTTCGATGATCGTAAATCCTTTATTGTCTTTTCTGAAATTTTTCATTAAGCAAGTGCCCCTTTACTTATTATTTATGCTTATGGTTTGATAATACGCAAATTATTTTTAAAAAGCAAGCATACTTCACTGCTTATCCACCAATGTTTTGACCGGCCAGCCCATAGATCGGCAGCAGCACGGCGGCGACGATGATGAAGGCGGCGATGCCCATCACCACCATCAACACCGGTTCAATAATTGTGGAGATGGCTTTGACCTGGTTATCGAGCTCTTTCTCGTAGTAATCAGCTGCTTTGGCCATCATCTGCTCCATCGAACCCGACTGTTCACCGATGCGTAGCATGTTTGGTACCAACGGCAGGAAGTTGACGTCGCCTTCCAGCGAATCGGCCAACGATTTGCCACCACGCACCTTTTCGATAGCTCGGTCAATCGAGGCTTCGATGTGGACATTATTAATGGCATCGGCAGTAATCTCGAGCATTTGCAGCAACGGTACGCCACTCGATACCAGCGTCGTGCCCATACGAGTAAAGCGCGCCATATATAGCTCCATGAATAGCGTCTTGATCGGCCAGGCGTGCATTTTCGCGTGGTCAACAATCCCCTTGCCCAGTGGGATTTTTATGAAGCGTGCAAAGGCCACACCGCCACCGACGGCAACCGCGATAACAATCCACCAATAGTTAATTACGAAATGCGCAATAGCGAGCATAATTACCGTTATTAACGGTAGCTTTGCCCCCGGGATACCATCGTAGAGCACCTGCACTTGGGGCAGCACTTTGACGATCATAAATGCCAAGACAACAAACATAACCACCATGACGATTGCCGGATAGATCAATGCGCCCCGAATCTTGCTGAGGACTTCAGCGTCCTTTTCTTGTTGATTGGCGACTCGCTCAAGAGACGAGTCGAGCGTACCGGAGGCTTCCCCAGCCGCAACCAAGCTCAAATATATCCGATTAAACGTCTCGGGGTGTTTGGCGAGCGAAACAGAGAACGACGCTCCGCCCTCGATGTCACTAATGACGTGATTGATGAGCACCTGGAACGGCTTGCTCGTCGTCTGGTCGTTGACGTTGCGCAGGGCTTGCAGCAACGGCAACCCGGCATTGATCAACGTCGATAGCTGTCGCGAGAACAAGATCTTATCTTTAGCCTTGATCCGATTCGTAAATTTGCTGAGTGGATTATTCGAACTTTCGTGCACGACCGCGATGCTCAGTGGCGCCAAGCCGTTCGCGCGAATCAGGTGCGAGGCGGCTTGCTCGCTCTCGGCTTGCACTTCGGCTTTGATCTTCTCGCCAGTGGTGGCGTTGCGGGCCTCGTATTTGAACGTCAGCATGGCGAGCCTGTGGTTGGTAGTTGGGGAGTAGCTCGGGCTGCCGGATTTTTAACTGTATAACTTACTACACCCATATTAACCTCTCATCAGTCTGTCGAGTTCATCGATATCAACGGCTAACATGCGGGCTTCGTCGTAGGTAATGCTGCCGGCGTGCACCAAGTTGACCAGTGTCTTGTCCATGCTCTGCATGCCGAACTCGGCACCGGTTTGAATGACAGCTTCGAGTTGGTGGGTTTTGCCTTCGCGGATAATATTGCGAACGGCGGGCGTCGCAATCAATATTTCAGCGGCAGCAATTCGCCCGCCGCCAATGGCCGGCGCCAAGCGCTGCGAGCAGATCGCCATCAGAATGTTTGCCAGTTGTGAGCGAATCTGCGGCTGTTGGTGCGGCGGGAAGACATCGACCATGCGGTCGATACTCTGCGAAGCGCTGTTAGTGTGCAACGTTGCAAACACCAAATGCCCGGTCTCGGCGATGGTAATAGCGCTGGCGATGGTTTCGAGGTCGCGCATTTCGCCGAGCAGCACAACATCCGGGTCCTCGCGCAGCGCACTCCGCAGAGCGGCCGAGAAGGAGTAGGTGTCGTAGTGGACTTCGCGCTGTACGATGACTGATTTTATAGACTTATGGGTAAATTCGATTGGGTCTTCGATAGTAATGATGTGTTTGCTTTGCTCGACGTTGATCCGGTGGATTAGCGCCGCGAGAGAAGTTGATTTGCCAGAACCAGTTGGGCCAGTTATCAGCACCAAACCACGGGGGTATTCGGCAAACTTACCGACGATTGGTGGCAAACCAAGCTGTTCAATCGTCAGGATTTCGTTAGGGATCAGGCGAAGCGCCGCCGCCAAGTTTCCACGTTCGTGGAAGGCATTTACCCGGAAGCGCCCGAGGTCACCGAATGCAAAACTAAAGTCGAACTCTTTGTCTTTGAGTAGTATTTGCTTTTGATCTTCGTCGAGTATGGCAAAGATCAGCGCTTCGATCGATTCTTCATCGAGCGCATCAGCGCCGGTGATTGGCACGAGCGCACCATCAACCCGCAGCATCGGCGGCAAGCCAACTTGGATGTGCAAGTCAGAAGCCTTTTTCTTAATAACTTCTTCTAGTAAAACTTCGATTCTTGGTTTGCCTTGCATTATTTTTCTCCCACCTTGTTCATGTTACAAACTAGCCTCGGCCGCTACCCGGTTGATCTCGGCTAGGGTTGTCGCGCCCTGCAAAGCCTTGAGATAGCCATCTTGACGCATCGTTACCATCCCCTGCTCTTCGGCTTTTCGTTGGATTTCAGCGCTGGTCGATCGTTTCAAAATTAATTCCTGAATCTCTTCGCTAATCTCAAATACTTCGTACAGACCCATTCGCCCTTTATAGCCGTGTGGCGTATCGGGGCTATCTTTGCCTTTGTGTAAAGTATAAGCGTTATCGGTAGCTAGAGGCAAGTTTTCGTAGCCAAAGTCCTCTGAAGCGGCCGCTCGATCGTCTTCTGTCTTCGGTAACAGACCGCCCAGGACATCTTGGACCGCTTGGGTTTCAACTTTATCGGACGTATAGGCTTCGTTATCAGTCGAAATGCGGCGAACCAGGCGCTGGCCAATGACCGTGTGGACGGTCGAGGCGATCAAGAACGGTTCGATGCCCATATCGAGTAAGCGCGGCAGAATACCAGCCGCACTGTTGGTGTGCAGCGTACTGAATACCAGGTGCCCGGTCAGCGCCGCCTGGACCGCCAACTGAGCAGTTTCTTTATCACGGATTTCCCCAACCATCACGACATCGGGGTCCTGGCGCAAGATAGAGCGCAAGCCCGTCGCGAAGGTCAAGCCAACTTCGGCGTTGACCTGAATCTGATTGATCCCATCCATTTTGTACTCGACCGGGTCCTCTAAAGTGACGATATTGATCGTGTCGTTTTTGATTTCCTGAATCAACGCGTACAGCGAAGTTGATTTACCTGAACCGGTTGGGCCCGATGTCAAAATCATGCCATTCGGTCGCCCCAGGCCCCGGCGAATCGTCCGCAGTGCCCGGCCGTGATAACCCATATCCTCGAGCCGCAGCGTCGTGCCGGACTTATCGAGCAGCCGAATCACTACTTGCTCACCCCACACGACAGGTGAAATCGCAATCCGCAGGTCAATGCCTTTATCGGCGACCATGACCGTAAACTG
>JBBRZI010000013.1:0-24540 GCA_038236865.1 Saccharimonadales bacterium (SeqCode) | reverse complement strand
TGGCTCGTCGGCGATTAAGATGCGCGGCTGCCGTACGATGGCCCGGGCGATGGCGACTCGCTGCCGTTCACCGCCGGAAAGCTCCATCGGCATACGCTTCTCTTTACCGGTCAGGTTAACAATATCGAGGACTTTCGGGACGGTGTGGCGAATTTCCCGGTTAGAAACACCGACGATCTCGAGCGCAAACGCCACATTCTCGAAAACGTTTTTATTGGGCAGCAATTTGAAATCCTGGAACACCACGCCAATTTTGCGCCGCAGCAACGGAATGTCTCGGTCTTTAAGTTTATCGTAATCGATGCCACCGATGATAATTTTGCCACTAGTTGGACGCTCTTCGCGGGTCAGTAGGCGCAGCAACGTCGTCTTGCCGGCACCACTTTGGCCGACAACAATTACAAACTCCTTGGCCTCGACATGCAACGAAATGCGGTCGAGCGACGGCCCGGAACCACGATTATAAGTTTTACTCACCCGATCTAGTAAAATCATTACTCTAATCTTACCATAACCGCTCTCGGGCATGCACGTTGACTGGCGCCTAGCTGGCGATAGTGTGCTCAAGATAGGCATCTATGAGCGGGCCAAGATCGCCATCGAGCACGGCGTCGGGGTCAGACGTCTCGTAGCGCGTACGTAAATCCTTGACTTGTTTATAGGGGTGGAGCACGTAGCTGCGGATTTGATTACCCCACTCCGCCGATTGGTTAGGCCCTTTCAGCTCGCCGAGGCGTTCAGCGTGTTGCTCCATCTGCAGTTGGGCCAAGCGCGACCGCAACACCGTCATCGCCGTTTCGCGGTTCTGCAACTGGCTACGCTCGTTCTGGATGGCCACGACCAGGCCGGTTGGCAAGTGGGTGATGCGCACGGCTGAATCAGTCGTGTTCACGGATTGGCCGCCGTGGCCGCCGCTACGATAAACATCGACTCGTAGATCTTTCTCGTCAATTGCTAAATCGTCCGGCTGGTTGATCTTTGGCATGATTTCCACCTTAGCAAAGCTGGTTTGGCGTAAATTGTCAGAATTAAAGGGGCTCAGCCGTACTAGGCGGTGGACGCCGTGTTCGCCCTTGAGACGCCCGTAGGCAAAGCTACCCTCGATCTCGATGGTAACACTCTTGATACCCGCCTCTTCCCCGCTCGATTGCTCAATGGTGCTAAATTTCCAATCATTCTTTTCGCAAAAACGAACGTACATGCGCAGCAGCATCGCCGCCCAATCTTGGGCATCAGTGCCACCGGCACCGGCGTGGATGCTGAGGATCGCATCATAATCGTCATAGGGGCCATTGAGCTTCAAGGCCTCTTTGAGTGTCGTAAAGGTTGCGACTAACTCCGCCAGTTGAGTATCGAGCTCGGCCGCCATCGCCATGTCTGCCACATCAAGCAATTCAGCGACATCACCCACCGCTTGCTGCAACTTCAGCCACGGGTCGACCCGTGATTGCAACTTGGAGATACGCTTCATGGTGGCCTGCGCACTGGCCGTGTCATCCCAAAAGTCAGGCTGTTGACTAGCCGCCGTGGCCTGGGCGCACTCGGCTGTTAGATCCCTAATATTGAGACGTTCGGCCGCCTGGGCGATCTGTTCGCCAAGGCTCTTGGCCTGTTTACGCTGTTCGTCCACTGGCGACAACCTTAGTCGGGCGACTTTTTGAGGCAGGCTTTTGGGGCGCTTTTGAGTCTTGGCTCCACAACGGCGCTAGGTGCAGGCGTAGTTCTTTAGCAAAGGGAGCTCCACAGTTGCCGAGCACACCAAAGCCCCAAATCTCTTCACGGAACATACTGCGGGCGATATGGATTATTTCGTCCTTACTGATAGCGGCAATCCGGGCGGGAATTTGATAATAATTCTCGATCTCATCGTCAAAAAAGTAACGGCCCGTGTAGCCAGCTGACGTGCCGCCAACGGTTTGACCGCTGCGCTGAAAGCGCCCGAGGGCATATTGTTTGGTAGCCGCAATTTCGGCTTCTGAGATATCACCGGCCAAAACCTTGGTGAGCTCATCGACAATGATACGCATCAGTGGTGGCGCATTTTTATCAGACACCTGAGCCCCAAACCACCAGTTGCTGGCGTCACGTGTTTGCGATAAGCCAGAGCTCATGCCATAGACCAGGCCCTTTTCGCGGGCCGAACCCAGGATCTTAGAATAGAGGGTTTCGGTGAGCATGGTATTGATTAGGTTGAGGGCATCAGTTTCTGGGTCACTCATGCGCCGATTCATGAATGTATCGATGTAAAAGTACAGGTTATCAACCGTATCGTTCAGCACGAACACTGGTTTCGGCAGGCGCTTGGGCAGCTCACGCGGCAGCGGGAAACGATCACCCGTTTCCGGCAGCTCGATTGCCGATAGTAATTTTTCGATTATCTGGCAGCGCTCGGGCGTCATGTTGCCGGCAAATACAAACCGCATGTTTGGCGCCGTGTGCGTGCGGGCATAGTGCTCCCGGACGTCTTGGACGGCGACATTCTGCATAATCTCCAGCCGCTCGGCATCGGTTTTGGCGATGAGGCCAAGTTGGCGGCGCATTTCGAGGCTCAAGCGGCGGAAGTGATTATTGGCCCGGGCGGCCATTTCCTCTTGGACGTTGCCGAATTCAGCCTGAAACTCTTCATCGAGAAAGAGTGGTCGGGTAATCGCCACCAGTAGTAGTCCGAGCACCCGGTCCCACTCAAAATCGGCACATTCAGCTTCGTAGGTAATATCGTAGACACCGGTGCTGGCATTGCTATAGGCCCCATTTTTTTCGAGCTCAGCCTGGAAGTCACGTGCCCGCGGAATCAGTTCATTGGCGCCAAGCAGCACGTGCTCCATCAAATGTGGCACTTCCCACTTGTCTGGGTCGACAAGGTATTCGCCGGCCCGGAAGTTGATATCGAACGTCATGACCGTCGCATCGGGCACATTGACGAGTAGCCCTTTGGCACCATTTTTAAGGATAATTTCACTGACTGTGTGTTTCATAGGGTAGTTGGATAGTGAAATAGTTGGGTAGTTGGATAGTGAGAGCTCACGGCTATCCCACTATGAAACTATCCAACTATACAACTATTTCTTCCTCCGTTTCGCAGTAGTTTTACGTTTACGTTCGGTTTTACGAGCTTTTTTGATGGTCTCGGGCAGTTTTTTCTTCGGCGTGGCGGTGGCTTTTTCGTCGACGAAATCGCGGGCGTCAAATTCAGCCTCAGCATTGATGATTTGGTTGGCGTTCTCGACTGAACCGCGGGCGGCGCGTGTCAATTCGGTTTCGGTGGCACGGTTAAGATCTTCCGGAGCGATTGGCTGGGCATGGAATAGGGCCCGCAATACATCGTGCCGCAGTGTGTTCTGCATTTCTTCGAACAACAGCTGGCCACGGCGGCGATATTCTACCAGCGGATCTTGCTGCCCAACGCTCATCCAGTGGATACCTTCGCGCAAGTGGTCCATGTTCTCTAAGTGTTGCATCCAGAGATTGTCGAGGACTTGCAGGTAAATATCCCGCTCGACTTTGCGCATAATTTCGGTGGTAAAGGCCAGTTCACGGGCACTATACAACTCGCTGGCGGCCGTGTTGAGAACTTTCTCGAACTTGGTGGCGTCGGAGTCAAACAGGCGGTCGAGCGTTGACTCGTCGAACGGAAAGGCTTCGCGCACAATATCTTCAAATTGCTCAGTCGCAACCAGCGATGAGGTTGCTAAGGCATGAGCCTCTTCATCCAGGAAGAATTTAATACGCTTGCTGATATCTTCGGCGCGCAGTATCTCGCGGCGCATCGAGTAGGTTGCCTTGCGGTGGCGGTTCATCACGTCATCGTACTGGACAACACTCTTGCGTTGGTCAAAGTGGAAACCTTCGACTTTCTTTTGGGCGCCTTCGAGTGATTTGCTAATCAGACGATTCTCGATGGGGGTGTCATCATCGACGCTCAAACGCGCCATAATGTTGGCAATCCGGTCACCGCCAAAAATACGCATCAGATCATCTTCGGTACTGACAAAGAATTGGGTGACACCGGGGTCGCCCTGGCGACCGGCCCGACCACGCAGCTGGTTGTCGATACGACGTGATTCGTGGCGCTCGCTCCCGAGCACAAACAGCCCGCCGAGCTCTTTGATACCCTCGCCGAGCACGATGTCGGTACCACGACCGGCAATGTTAGTGGCGAGCGTGACAGCGCCGGCTTCACCGGCTTTGGCGACGATACTAGCTTCTCGTTCATTGTTCTTGGCGTTGAGGACTTGGTGGGGAATGCCAGCTTTGTTTAGCATGTTGCCGAGTTGCTCGTTCTTTTCGATTGAAACAGTGCCAATCAAGACTGGCTGGCCTTTGATGTGCAGGGCTTTAACCTCTTTGGCGATGGCTTTGAACTTGGCTTTTTCGGTACGATAAATGCGATCAACCCGATCTTGGCGATCAATTTTACGGTTAGACGGGATCTCGACGACGTCCAGTTTGTAAATCTGGTGAAACTCCTCGGCTTCGGTAAGCGCGGTTCCGGTCATGCCCCCAAGCTTTTCGTACAAGCGGAAGTAGTTCTGGAACGAAATAGTCGCCAGCGTCATGCTCTCTTGCTGGACTTCGACGCCTTCTTTGGCTTCGATGGCTTGGTGCAGCCCTTCGTTGTAGCGACGGCCGGCCAGTAAGCGCCCGGTAAATTCATCAACAATGACGACTTCCCCGTCTTTCGTGACGACGTAATCTTTATCGCGCGTGAACAATGCATGGGCGCGCAGCGCTTGCTGCAGGTGATAAATCGTACGGATATTTTCGGAGCCGTACAGGTTGTCGAGCGCGAGCACTTTTTCAACCAATTCGACGCCTTCGTCGGTCAGGATAACGGTTTTGCGCTTTTCATCGGTCTCGAAATGCTTGTCCTTCTTGAGCTGGCGGACAACTTTCGAGAACTGGGCGTACGCCGTGCCGCTGGTGGCACTCGGCGCACTGATGATGAGCGGCGTACGGGCTTCGTCCACGAGAATAGAGTCAACTTCGTCGACGATGGCATAGTGGAGGTTGCGCTGGCGCAGCTGGTCTTCTTCGCGGACCATGTTGTCACGCAGATAGTCAAAGCCGTACTCGTTGTTGGTACCATATGTGACATCGGCGGCGTAAGCCTGCTGGCGGGTGCAGGGCTTGAGGTGGCGGAAACGCTCATCTTCGTGTTCAACATTCGTGAATTCCGGGTCGTAAACAAATGAATGATCACCCAAGATGATACCCGTTTGCATACCGAGGAAATCATACACTTTGCCCATCCAGCCGGCGTCGCGCTGGGCCAAGTAATCGTTGACGGTCACGACGTGAACGCCTTTTTCGGTTAGAGCGTTTAAATACACTGGTGCCGTGGCCACTAGCGTCTTGCCTTCACCGGTTTTCATTTCCGCGACGTTGCCTTCGTGCAGCACCATGCCGCCGATTAGTTGGACATCGAAGTGGCGCTGGCCGAGCGTGCGGGTGGCGGCTTCGCGCACAACCGCAAAGGCATCGGGCAGAATGGCGTCCAGTGATTCTTTTTTGAGGCGGGCTTTTAAAATGTCGGTTTGGGCCTTAAGCACGCTGTCCGACATTTTTTTATATTTGTCGCTGAGGGCATTTACGGCCACCACGCGCTTGCGCAATCGCTTAACGGTCCGCGCTTGCGGATCACCTAATATCTTCTTAAATACCGTGTTCATATACCCTGTCTCCCGGTTATCTGTAAGTCAACAAAATTCTTGAGGGTATTATAAACACTTTCGAGGTGAAAAGCGACGGTAATTTTGCCAACGATTTGCCGCCAACTCGAACTTGTGGGCTAGTTAGTCTTCAGATTAGTCACTTTACGCACTCGATCGAAATTATCTGCCCCCCTGGAAACTGTGCATAATCTCTCTCAGCGCTCAGCCAGACTCTGCTGATCAGGTGCTTAGATTTCAGGCGTTACCGCTGGAAGTTTACGTGAAAAACGAGCGAATAAACGGCGGTGCATCTTGCCGCCGTGGTGTAGATCCTTATACTTACGGAGCTGTTGACGCAGCTTGGCGTCGACAATATCGACGGCCGCGTACATGTTGATAGTGCTCTCTTTGAGATTTATGGTTTCATGAGGAAGATGAAGATTGACTTCGCAAGTTGACTGCCGCTTATCTTTGAACGTAGCTTCTTTGAGGATAACTTCGAGGTGGGCGCTTTGGCGCGAGGCGCGAGTCATATATTTATCCAGGTGGCCGATTTTTTTGACGATGTACTTTCGTAGATTGTCGTCGACAACGGTGTGGACACCGTGAATTTCGAATTTCTGTAACATGTAAACCCTCCTACTATTTCTTTTTGAATGGCGGTCAATACACTAACTATTGTACTCCCACCGCCCATGGTATGCAGGTATTATTCTCACACAGGAGGCCGCCTGGGTTGGTAGCCTTCTCTGTTGCGCAGTGGCTGCCCAGCCCGACGACGTGCCGGGGGGGCTAGATTTGGGTTCGGCCGGCCAAGTACGGCAGGAGAACGCTGGGGATCAAAATATCACCCGCTTTGGTCTGGTAGTTTTCCATGATAGCCACCATGATGCGGCCGAGCGCAAAGGCAGTTGCATCATTGGTATGGATGAGCTCGATGGCAGTTGTCGGCGGCGTATAGGCTTCGACGTTGACTACCTTGTTCAATGACTGGGGTACGCGCCGCAAGCGAGTCTTCAAACGGCGGGCTTGGTAGTCGGTCATGTAGTCGGCGGTGTGCGTTTCGCGGTACTTATTCTGGCTTGGGATCCAGGTCTCAATGTCGATGCCACGGGCGTTGGGTTTGCCGATATCAGCGGTACATTTGCTCAACACCTGATACGGCAAGCCGAGCTGGGCCACCAGATATTCCTGCAAGGCCACCAATAATGTGTGCTCGTCAAGACCGGTCTCTGGTGTACTGAAGACTTCCATCTCGAGCTTATCAAACTGGTGCATGCGGATGATGCCTTCCATGTCCTTGCCGTAGGTGCCGGCTTCGCGGCGGAAACTCGTCAAATAGCCGACGTAGCGGATCGGCAACTGGTCTTCGGGGATGATTTCGTTCATATACATCGAACCGAGAGTGTGTTCGGCACTGCCCTGCAACCATAAGTCATCTTCGTCGGCACCGACCTTGTACCGATCCTCGCGCGGCTCTAAGCGGTCCATAGCGTCATAGACGGGTGTTTTGATCATAGCCGGTGGCAGCACCGGTACAAACGGCTTAGGCGTGAGGTGCAGGCCATGTTCGGTTATCAACTGCTGCAGGATTTGCTCGTCACCAAGCGTGCGGATGACAAACTGCATAATGGCAAACTGCAGCTCGACGAGGCCACCCTTGATGTAGGCAAAGCGGCTGCCGGCGACTTTGGTCGCCCGGTCTTTATCGATGAGGTCTTTGGCGGCGGCCAATTCCCAGTGGCTCTTCGGTGTAAAGTCGAACTTAGTTGGCTCGCCAACCTGCCGAGCGACGACATTCTCGTCTTCTGAGGCGCCAACCGGCACGTCGTCGAGCGGCATATTGGGTATGGCTTTGAGCAACGGCTCAAACTGTTGGTCAATCAGTTTCAGGTCGGCTTCGAGCTGGCTGAGCTCTTCCTTGATGAGCCGGCCTGCGGCGATTTGCTCGTCGCTGGGGCGCTGATCTTTAATTTGGCTGGACTGTTCGTTACGGCGGCGGCGCAGCTCATCAATCTGTGTCATGCGGGTTTTGCGCTGGCCGTCGAGCTCGAGCAACTGGCCGACATCGACCTTATACCCTTTTTGGGCGGACTTTTCTGAAACGAGGGCGGGATTATCACGGATGAATTGGATATCTAACATACGGGTATTATAGCGTATAAGGTCCGGTATATTCTCTCTCACATTGTTTTTTATTGTAAGCGGCGGCGCGAGCTTAGATGGCGAGTCGTTTCTGGACGGCGGCCAGGGTCAGTTCGGTGCGGGAACGGGCGTAGCTGCAGTAGTCGCACTCACCGCCCATAGCGGCGTTGCCAACCGGCGGCATGACATCGCTCTCCATGGTGGCCTTCATTTTCAGGAGGGTTGGCTCGATCCAACCGTCAGTACCGGTATAGGGGATAACTTTAGTGCGGAACTCGACCCGGTCGTTGAAAGCGTCGACATCCATCCGGCCGTTGGTGTACACGAAATAGCCAGTATCACTGACGTCAAAGCCATTCTGACGCAACAGCCATTGGTAGACCTCCAGCTGGCGCTTGTAGCTTATCTGCCAGTCGGAATCGATACTCACTTCTTTATCCTTGGCGGTAGCTTTGTAGTCGACGACTATCAGCTGCCCGGCCGGGTTTACCCAGACATCATCGATAGCCCCAAAGACGTGCAGGTTGGTCGGCGCGTGCACTGTGACGATGCCCGTAAAATTGTAGCGCCACTTGTCGAGGTCCTTGTGAGCATATGGAATGGCCTTGATTTGATTATCGAGCATCAGCGGATGTGGCTCGGCTTTGGCCCGATAACTGTCAAATTCTTTCTTGAAGAGTTCATCGATGGCTTTATTGATATTAAACGGCGGCGTATTAGGGCGCTTAATTTTAAGACGAGTATCGAGCCAAAAGCAGCGCGGACACTGCATAAACAGCTCGATCTTAGAGCGTGACACTTTGAACGGGACGACCTGCCCCGGTTGATACGGCTGTGAGCGTTCCCGCCAATACGAATTTCCCATTGGTTCTATTGTAGCAGCTGCGCCGGGCTTAAGGCGGGTCATTTAATGTATATGACTGCTATTTTTTGAGTTTCAGAATTGCCAGCGTTTCGATGTGCGGTGTCCGCGGGAAAAAGTTATAAACTTCGAAGAAGTCGATACCATACTTCGTCTGGAGCTTGGCCAGGTCACGAGCCTGGGTAGCCGGGTTACAGCTCAAGTACACGACTGTTGGCGGCAAGACTTCAAGCACCCGGGCAACGACATGGTCGTGGAGGCCAGCCCGCGGCGGATCAAAGATAACCGGGCTGGCAGCGGTGATATAATCGAGCGCCTTTTCGGTGGGCGCCTCCAGCACTCGCACAGCCAGACCACTGGCTTCGGCGTTGACGCCAGCCATCTTGGCGGTTGCCGGGTCAATCTCGATAAGGTCGACCGCCTGGCTAGCGACACTAAGGCCGATCGAGCCAACACCGGCATACATGTCGACAATGCTCGGCGCGGCACAGTGTTGCTTGATACGCTGGAGGGCTTGCACAAAAATCGGAATATTAACCTGGAAGAATGAGTTAACATCATAGGTGAACGGTTTTTCGAGCAGCTCTTCGTCTAACAATCCGCTGCCAATTTCTTGCAGCAACTCAGTTGGTACCGAGGCCGGACTCTTGGGGTTTGAATGGTACACACGCAGACCCTTAAGCTCGGGCGGTAGCTCGAGTTTGCTGAACTTGTCTAATTTCGTATACAACGCGGCAACTGTGTCACCATGTTGGTTGCAGCGAACAATTATTGTCTTCATATCACCCGCCCGGGTATTGAGCTTGGAGAGTTGCGCACACAATGCATTGGCTGCGGCATCGAGCGCCGGCAAGGCCAGTGCACTGCCCTGCACGATTTGCTTGCCGTGGCTGGCCCGTTCGTGCAGCGCCAGATGGAGGCCGTCGTCGTCACCCCAAAAGGAATATTCCATCTTATTGCGATAGTGCCACTCCGATGCGGCGTGGACGACGTCGCCAACAGTTGGCAAAGTAATCTGATCATGAGCAAACAGTTCTTCGACAATCGATTTTTTATACTTGTTCTCGGCGGCGTAGGTCATGATTTGCCACGGACTGGTCGAAAGATAGTTGCTCTCGAGTGCGGCGATACGTTCCACCGATGGTTCAAGTATCTCTTCGGCAATCGCTTCTGCATAGGAACGCTTGTTTTTGGTGATACGGATTTTGACGCGCTCACCCGGTAGGGCGTTCCAAACAAACACTTTGCGACCGTCGGGTAACTCACCGAGGGCCTGGCCGCCATTAATCAACTTTAAAACTTGCACCTCAACCAATTCGCTCATACGAGGCTACTGCCCCACTCTTCGAGAACTTTCCGCAGCTGCGAACTTGTCCGAACCACCACCATCGGGGCATGCTCCGCCAACAGTTCGGGCGTGTTGAACCCCCAGGCGACAGCCACACACGGCACACCGACGTGTTTGCAAGCTTCGATATCGCGCGGCTCATCACCGACGTAAATGACATCTTCGGGTTTGAGGTGATTACGGTGCAATATTTTGCGCAACGCCCGGGACTTGCCAAACAGGCCGACGCCACCGTAGATGTGCGTAAAATAGCTGCTCAAGCCGTGCTGAACTAAAAACACCTGCACGTTTCGGGTGCTATTGCTGCTCATCACGAACAAGCGATAATGATCATCACTCAGCGCTGCTATGACAGCCTCAATACCCACGAAAGGTTGGACTTCGCCAATCCGGCGCGCCATCAGCCGCCGCCCCCGAATAATCAATAACGGCCAGCGCCAGCGGGACAGGCCAAGCTCTTTGGCGACATTCAGTAAGCGCAGCTGCCGCAAACGAGCAATTTCTAGGTCACTGATCGGTTCAGTATGGTGCGTAAGCCCCTGAGTAATCTCGACGACCAGCTTAAAACTATCGGCCAAGGTACCGTCAAAATCGAAGATTATTGCTTTCATCACCCTAGTGTACTAGAAAACGAACGATGAACCCACCACTTAGGTAATTGGTTCGTATGGAATATGGCACATACCCCGGCCAGTTCGCTCCGTAAATTTCTGATGATAGGCTTCGGCCGCGTAGAACGGCCCGGCCGGCTCGATTGACGTTACGATTGGATCGACCCACTTTGCCTGAGCTGCGCCGCGCACGGCCTCAGCGATAACTTTTTGTTCAGCAGTGACATAAAAAATCGCCGAGCGATAGCTATCGCCAATGTCGGGTCCCTGACGATTCAGCTGGGTTGGGTTATGCATCCGAAAAAAGTGTTGGCACAATACCTCAAAACCGACCTTCTCCGGGTCAAACGTGATCAAAGTAGCTTCAGCGTGTCCAGTGGTATGGCTGCAAACTTCCTCATACGTCGGGTCTTCGGTCTGGCCACCGGTATAGCCGACTTTTGTGGCTATAACACCGGGAACCTGATCGAAGTAATATTGCACGCCCCAAAAACAGCCGGCGCCGAAAATTGTCTGTTCCACTATTCAACCACCTCGACGTCGCGCCAAAAGGCTACGTAGTTGGCATAATCTTTTTTGACGATTTTCAGTGATTCAGGCAGGGGCTGCGGATATGACCAGGCAGCGTCAGACACCCAGGTGTCGCCAGAGCGCACGTCGAAGTACTGGCAAACCCCCTTCCAGGGACAGGTGTATGGTGTCGGGCTGACCCGTAGATGATCTTGGTTGACTGATTCGGGTGGAAAATACCAACGCTGTTCTATGTAGATCAGGTCGGCCTTATCGGCTTCGGCAATCAGCGTACCGTTGAGTGTTGCTTTCATATACTGTACCTCCTTAGAACCTGCACGGGTCCTTCTATAGTTTAGCGCATCTGCTTACATAGTCGAGCGAACTGAAGTAACTCGGTGTAGAGTTTACCGAGGTTGCGTTCGTAGCGGGCGGCATGTTCGGGCTTGAGCGCGCCCGACTCGCTAAACAAGTCTTGGACACGCGGGAAATAGACATCCCACGACAGAGCGACAAGACCGGTTTCGCGGACGGCCGGCACCAGGGCTTCCACGGCGCGTACCCCACCCCAACTGCCGTCACTAACACCGGCAAAGGCGACTGGCTTGTGGTTGTAGTTTGCCAGTTCACTGTCGAGCATACGCTTGAGCGAGCCGGGAAAGCTGTGATTGTATTCCGGCGTGACGATAAAAAAGGCGTCGGCCCGGGCAGTAATCTCGCTGTAGCGTGGATCCTTCCCCTCCGGATCATTGCCATCGCCCGAAAAATTAAAGTCGGCTGGATCGACTAGGATAACTTCAACGCCCGGCAGCTGGCGGCCAAACTCGGCCACGTAGCGGGCGACTTTGTCCGATTGGCGTTGGGCCCGCGTGGTGCCGATTAAAACAGCAATTGTAATGAGTTCCATAGTGATGCCTCCGTTATATGCTTGGACGTTACTAGCTAAAAATATTTTTGTACAGTGAGGCTATTGAAAATAATAATACCACTGCGCCTAGGCCGCGTCGAAAATAGTTGACCCCCGTCAATAGCTCTAAAGCTGCCCACATGCTGAGAACCACGGTGGCCGCTAGTGCGGCGTTATGCGACAACTGGCCTTTAGTATATTGGGCAATGACCATCAAGCCCAGCCACACCAGCAAGGGCCAATTAGGCAGCTGGGCGATGACGACCCGCCCGGATCCGTGCTTGTCTCTCCAGGTTTTATCCCACCAGCTCGGCTTACGGGTACTTGGAACTGTTTCGGTCATAGTTGGGCCTTTCTTGGTTATTCTAATTCAGCGATCCGATCGTGGTTGAGCCCATAATAATGGGCAATCTCGTGCCAGAGGGTGTGCTTGATCTCTTCCTTAAGGCTGACCAGGCTGTTCGCCCGCCGCTGCAATGGCCCCTTGAATAGGGTGATCTTGTCAGGTAGCGTACGCCCCATCCCCTGGCGCTGGCTGAGGGGGACACCTTCGTACAGGCCGAGTAGTGTCTGATCGTGGCGTAGCTCGAGCTGGGTGCGCTGGGCCGGCGTCGGGTCGGTTTCGTACAAAATCGCGATATTTTTTATACTCTTGACGTGCTCACCGGGCAGTTCGGTAAGTGCCTGATTGATCAGCTCTTGAAATTCTTCGTCACTCACCTGCATAGCGGCCTCCGCCAATAAGCTCCGCCCAGGCGGCATCCCAATTGCCACCCACGGCCCTGTCGGCTTCAAACTCCATCAAGCCCAGGTCGGCTAACGCGTCGAGCTCAATATTTCGCTTCACAACCAGCCCAGCCATAAACATTGTCAGGCCAAAACCGCGGCGGACGTATGATTCGTTATCGGTATCTGCTGCACACAGCTGGCCGGCGATGCCTTCGACGGCTTCGTGGTAAGGCGGGGCCAACGAATAGCCACGATCGCTCATCTCCATCACCCACTTCGCCAAGCTATGGCGCTTTTCGGCTTGGTCCTCCAGGCTCGAGAGGTCAGGCATTTCGATGTGATCGTGGTCGTTGTACAACCCACCCATGAATATCGTACCTCTCTCGAGCTCTATCACCCGTAGTCCGATGAGCCCGCCGATACAATAGAGCTGTTTCTGAACGTGTATCTCCGCTTGACTGACGTTTGACTCGGGCAAGCTCATACGGGCCACGAATTTGCGTAAATTCGTGGCCGACGCTGGTTCGGCTTGCTGGTATTTAGCGATGAGCTCCGCAACGTAGCCGCCGACCGTGCCATAGCCGCCAAGTTCCTCTTGGAAATGCCCAGGGTTCATCGGCAATAATAGCTGTTCGGATGGTTCTGGTAATTGGCTGCTCATAATTATCGGATTATAGCACTTTTCAGGTGCCGCCAAGACCGATACTTACGCCGCTTCGGCACTAATGCAAGATTCGATAGCCAAAACCGGCACTTGGAAGGTAAACCCACGGATCAGGCGCTCGGTTCGGTCGTCTATGCCAATGACTTCCGGGTGTAGAAAATTGAGCGATAAGCTGTCGATTGGTATGCCGTGATCGAGTAAGTAGCCGAACGAGTCTAGTTCGGCGATGAACAGCAGCCCATTGCTATAGAGTATCCGATCGTCTGGCTGCGCATCGGGGTCTTTGCCGAGCACCTGGGCGGTGCTGATCATGAATTGCCGACCCAATAGAGTCCTGGCCGCCAAAAGGCCCATCGCGCCTTTGACATGAGCTATTTTTTTATCAATCACATCGATGTGGTCGGCTACTATCTGCAGCCCTTGTAGGCCGTCAATTATTTCATTACCAGTAGGTTGTAAATTAAATTGATTCGCCATATTTGTGTTCTCACTAAACGATTATTCTCAACTTTACTACAATTTAAGAATAAGTACATATATTTAAACCCATTACCTATCTCCTCCCCCGTTACAAGCCCCTTCGGAAGAGCTATCAATGGGTTCATTAGAATTTTAGGTCGGGATAAATCGTTTTGGTCGTTTCGTCGACTTCTTGGCGAAGCTGCGGGAACGGCACCCCTTCGCGGGCGGTAACCCCTTCAAAAATCCAAAAAACGCGCTCGCTATAGCCCCAACCACAAGCTGGTGGCATACCGTATTCGAGCATCTCGACAAAGTCGATATCGAGCATCATAGCTTCATCGTCGCCGCTGTCGCGCAGCTGCTGCTGCTCAACAAAACGATTGAGCTGCTCGACCGGGTCATTGAGCTCGCTAAAGCCATTGCCGAGCTCACTGCCCGCCATGACTGGCTGGAAGCGCTGGACGGTATCCGGGCGATCGGGGTTTGCCTTCGACAGCGGACTAATAAACAGCGGCGTATTGACGAGCCAGATCGGCCCGGCGACGTCCTTGCGGATGTGCTTCCATAACTTATCGATGCCGCGGGCAAGGTTTTCGGTCTGCTCGACTTCTAGTTTATTGTCCGCGAGGGCCTGCTTGACCTGTTCAAGCGTACAATCCAAGGGATTAATACCATAGCGATTTTGAATAGTCTCCACATAGTCCCATTGTTCCCAGTCTTTTTCCAGGTCAACTTCGAAGTCGCCCAATTTGAATTTCAGTGTGCCGAACGTCTTCTGAAGCACGTAACGGTACATGTCTGTCATAAATTTCATACCGCCCTGCCAGTCGGCGTAGGCCCAATACCATTCCATGGCAACGTGCTCCGGCAAATGCTCGTCGCTGTAATTTTCGTTGCGGAAGCGTGGACCGATATCATAGACTTTTTCAAAGCCTGCCCCGAGCAATCGCTTCAGCGGCAGCTCGTGGCTAATTCGCAAGTAAAAGTCTTGATCGAGCGCGTCCATATGTGTCACGAACGGGTTGGCATCGGCGCCACCGGTAGTATGTTCGAGCACCGGCACATTAACCTCAACAAAGTCGCTTTGATTGAGAAAGTCACGGGTAGCCTGCCAGAATGTACTGCGGCGGATAAACCGCTGGCGGACGTCATCGTTGACGTTCATATCGACATAGCGGCGGCGAAACCGTTCTTCTTTGTTCGTGAAGCCGTCTTGTTTGGTCGGCATGGGCCGGAGCGATTTGGTCAGCACCCGCAGTGTCTCTATATCGACTGATTCTTCACCGGTTTGGGTTTTGATAACCTTGCCGCTAGCTTCGATAAAATCGCCAGCGTCCAACAAACTGATATCCGTAATCAGCAACTCGCTGTTGGCCCGATTGGCCTCGGCCGTTTCAGTGCGCTGCCAAAACAACTGCAGTTCGCCGCTGGCGTCTTTAATGACGATAAAAGCAATCTTACCAAACTTACGAATCGAAACGATACGCCCGACCACCGTGACCGGCTGGCCTTCCAAGGTACTAAATTCGGCGTGAACCTGCCCAATCTGGTGGGTGCGGTGCGCCTCCGCCGGGTACGGATTGATGCCGAGTTGCTTTAAGTCTTCTAATTTGCGTAAGCGCTCGTCGCGCAGTTCTTTTAATGTTGCCATAATTCCCGCTTGTTTAGTACTAATTAGCTCTTAGTATAACCTACGGAGTAGCCGAACGTAAGCGGGGCCTTCCCTATCGAGACGATGTCGGCAATCAGCTTAAAACACCGCCGACATATGAGCATCACCACATTGAACCCATTGCATATTTTTCCCCACTAGTAAGGCTGATTCTGGTGAGGGCCGGACATTAGTGCTCATAAGGATACGTACTTTTAGGTAGTTTGACGAGTAACACTGCTGTATGGTGTCGCCAGAATTAGCTGTAACGGGAGAGAAGATATGCAATGGGTTCACACACTATGGTATTTGTCTGGCTCGAGGGCGCTTAGCCCAAGAAATCGTCTGGGGGGACTTCTTGCGAATTCATTACTGCCGGACGATGCGGAGCATCTGTATTGGCGGCTACCATAGCACTCATAGCGCTGGCGCCTGCCCTGATCAGTTCTTCTCGTGTGAGTCTGTCCAGCTTGCCCAGTCTGCTCTCTACCACCCCGGATTCAGTAGTTGCGCCGTGGCCATCACCTGCATAATGCGGCGTTGCGCCTGCCTGGAGCGGTGTCAGGTTCTCCGGGGGTATAACCGCCCCGCCTGACACAGAGCCCGGCTCGGAATGAATCACCTTATGGTTTCCTACTGTTTCTTTATTCATAGTCCCCCTTAAACGAAGACACGAACGTGCCTTCTCATTGAATAGTATGGGCCCGGTACCCGTAAGGAGCTGTAAAATAGTTCATTGCGTTTCTATTTAATTATGCCAGCCCCTTGGCCCGCAATCATTGCTGCGTTTAGCGAACCACTAGTTTAACCCAAACCTCTGGCCTTGAGTAGCGAGTGCAAATTTGCCGGGTTGTTAGCTGATTTCGACAATCTGGTAGACCACGGTCTCGCCCGGCGTCTTAATTTCAACCGAGTCACCGACTTTTTTGCCGAGCAAAGCCTGGCCGATGGGAGATTCGTCGGAAATTTTGCCATTGAGCGGGTCGGCCTCGACAGTGCCAACTACCTGGAACTCTTTGACGGAACCATTACTGAGCTTAACTTTAGAGCCAAGCTGCACTTTGTGGCCGCCAGACGGCTTTTTGATGATTTCGACGCTTTGCAGAATGTTTTCAAGTTCGGAAATACGGGCTTCGTTACGCTCTTGTTCTTGACGGGCAGTCTGATATTCGGCATTTTCGGACAAATCACCCATTTCACGGGCGCTGCGAATCGCTTCGGCGACAATCGGTCGTTTCGCAACTAGTGCGTCAACTTCGGCTCTGAGTTCATCGACACCTTGTTGGGTGAGTCTAAATCGTTTCTTCATAGTCAGTCTCCCCTCCTTTTTAATTGTAGGATTGCTGGCGCAATTTTCTGGCCTTATTATAGCAACATGGTATCTTAGGCACCTAATGTTTTCAGTAAGTCCTGTAGCGATACCTGCGTAGCCTCTTGGCTCGAACGTCCCTTTAGCTCGTACGTTTGTGCTTCAACGGTTTTATCACTGATGACAACCCGCGTTGGAATACCCATAAGATCGGCGTTAGCAAATTTTTGCCCTGGCCGCGCGTTACGGTCATCATATAGTACCGTAATGCGTGACTGAGTCAAGCGTTCATAGAGCTCATCGGCCTGTTTGACGACTGCTGGACTGTCGCCGAGGCGAGCAATGTAGACTTTGGCCGGGGCAATGTTCTCAGGCCAGACTAACCCCTTATCATCACTGAGAAGCTCGGCAATCGTACCCATCGCCCGACTAATGCCAATACCGTAACAGCCCATAATAATCGGCGTAGCCACACCGGTCTCATCGTTGGCAGCCAGACCGAAAGGTTCAGAAAACTTCGTGTTGAGGCTAAATATATTGCCGACTTCAATGCCTTTTACCTCTTCGAGTTCGGCGCGATCAATCGACAGCTCAGCGACAACGTCATCGTTCATAACTTCTTTATTGATGGCGATGCCCTGCTTACGGCTCAGGTAAAGCGTATCTTCACCGGCATCGCTCAGCGTCTGAAATTCGTGGCTATACTTGCTGAAGCTGCCGCCACTGGCAAATGTCATGAAGGTGCGGTCACCGATCCCGAGCCGGGCATAGATACGCGTATAGGCGGCTTGGGCTTTTTCGTAGAATTCATCGTGCTGCGCCTGATTCAACGAGAATGAGTACATATCCTTCATCAAGAATTCGCGACCGCGCATCAACCCACTTTTGCTGCGCAGCTCATTGCGGAATTTGGTTTGGACTTGATACACGGCAATTGGTAGATCTTTATAAGAAGTGATGAAGTTCTTAATAAGCGGGGTTAGGTCTTCTTCGTGCGAGAAGCCAAGGCCGAGCTCGGTGCCGTTGATAAGTTTAGTTTTAAACCAGTTATCGACAACTTCGTCGCTCCACCGCCCCGTTGTCACGTAGTGCTCTTTAAGCTGGAGGGCTGGCATTAAGACTTCTTGACCGCCAATGGCGTCCATTTCTTCGCGGACAATGTTGGCGATATTGTTGAGTACGCGCAGGCCAAGCGGCAAAAAAGTATAGACCCCGGCCATTTCTTTATGGATAAAGCCGGCTTGAATAAGTAACTTGGCGTTTTTGGCGGTTTCGTCGGCAGGTACGTTTTTGCTGGTTTTGGTGAAAAGTTGTGAAAGTCTCATAGTATTCCTAATTCCTAATTCCTAATTCCTAATTCCTAATTCCTAATTCCTAATTCCTAATTCCTAATTCCTAATTCCTAATTCCTAATTATTGTACCTTAGAACCTGTTCATAATCTCATCATCTGGCCTGAAATTACCCATCTTTGGCCCAAATCTGCCCATGTTTCGTCGGTGTACCGAAGGTACGCCTCCTCAACCTGAACAGATTTTGCCTCAAAACTAGACAATTTCAGCCTGGAAGAGAGATTATGAACAGATTCTTAGAAGCGCTTTATCCAGCCGCAATTTCCGTATAACTAGTCAGAAACGACGCGACGTCTAGTGGACGTGCAGGATGAATAAGGCAATAAACGCCACACCGTTTTTGACCGTGTGCAGTGTAATACCGGCCCACAAGCTGCCTGTCCATTCACGTAGCCCAATCAGCACCAGCGACAAGATAAACGTGTCTAGAGCGGCAATATAGAGCGGTCCGGCCGCCCCACCCTCTGGCAAGTGGGCACTAGCAAAGATGGCACTCGTGACGATCACGGCAGCTATCGTCGGCAAACCCTTCTTGAGACTGCTATACAAAAAACCGCGGACCAAAATTTCTTCGGTAATCGGCGGCAATATAACCAGGCTAATGAATGTCAGGATCAAAGGCGCAACCCCATTGACGTTGTTGAACCCAATCTCTTGGGTCTGCGTGACGTTGAAAGCCGGCACGAAGTGCGTCGCCAGTTTGACTGTGGAGAGATACAAGCCGTAGTACAGTGGCGCGGCGAGTAAGCCATAGCCCAGGTCGCGCCAGCGTGGCCGAAAAAGACCAATAACGCTAACAGACGCCTGTTGCTTACGCAAATACCAATAGAGCGCCCCGAGCGTGAACACCTCTGCTGCCGCAATAAACACAAACTGGCCAATGATCGAGCTTTGTAGCCAAGCGCTGGACTGAGAGGCGCTCCAGTGCCGTAACGTCGGATACATGAGAGCTACCAAACTCCCAAAAACTTGCGAAGCGTAGTAAATCAGAATAATAAAAATGACCGCTAACCACGGCTTCCAGGTCACGCCGTTACTAACCACGGGGGATTCTAGAGAAGTGTCAGTGGTTTTGCTGTCAATCATCAAACAAACGTGTCCCTGTTGCTAAGTTAGAAGAAGCGTCGAATATCTACAACTGTTATGGCGATGATGAGCAGCATGAGCGTCGCGAAGCCAGCCAAGTTGATGGCTTCTTCCCGTTTTGGGGTAAGCGGCCGGTGCAAAGCCCGGGTGATGAGCGTGATCCACAAACGACCGCCGTCGAGCGCTGGGATTGGTAGGATGTTCATGATCGCCAAGGTCAATGATATGACAGCGATAATCAGCAGCATGAACTGGTAGCCGAGCAGGCTGCCGTCTTTGAGAACCACGAAGATACCGACTGGCCCCGACACCTGGCTGGCAGCCGAGGCCTGACCGTGCTGCCGGGCGGAAGTGTTACCGGTAGCTGCACCGGCAAAGATACTACCGAGGCCACCGAGAGCATGGCCAAGGCCCTGGAAGGTTAATTTTGTCAGTTGCGCGCTAAAGCCCACTGCGACGACCGGTGCCGACCAGGTTGAGCGCTGCAAGCTATATTCGACGGGAGCGACACCGAGGTAGCCCTTGGGGTTATCGGTCTTTTTGCTGGCATCGACTTCATTAGTCGTTCGGATGCTTACCTGCGTGCGTTTGGCTTGCCCGGCATGGTTGTAACTGAGCGAAATAGTCTGGCCGGCATATTGTTTAGTGAGTTTGATAAGTTCGGCGCTGGTAGCAATCTGCTTAGTATTCGGCCCGACTTGCGTAATCTGATCTTGAGCACTCAGCCCAGCTCTGGCGGCCGGCGAACCGGGTTCGACATAGCTGGCCAACACTTCTTGGCGGGATATTTTAGTGTCACTCTTGACGGTAAACTGATTGGGTACGAGCTTCGGCATGCCAATAAGCGCTAGCGCCGTCAGCATGACTAAGGCGACAATCAGGTTCATGACGACACCGGCCGCCATGATTTTTGATTTGGCCGTCAGACTGGCAGCGCCAAAACTGCCGGGTTCGGTGTCGCTGTCGTGCTCACCCTTTAATTTAACGAAACCGCCCAGTGGCAACGCGTTGATCGTAAAGTTCCAACCAGCTTTGGTCTTGTACTTGAATAGCCGGGGTGGAAAGAAGATACCAAACTCTTCAACGACCACGCCGTTACGGCGGGCCATCAAAAAGTGGCCGTATTCGTGCGCGACGACTAGGCCAATAAACAGCAAAATACCCACAATTAACAATAAGATAGACATTACTATTTCTAGTATAGCGTACCCGCTAAAAAACACCTGAGATAATTCTCAATCAATCCAAGACCGAGTTAATCCCAGCGTTAGTTCAGAAGTTACAGAGCCCTTCTTCGGCAGCTCGTACCCGCTTTTTTGCTTACTCCCGGTGCGCCTAAATGTCGCCCGGAAACCACCGCGACGTTTCGCCGTGAGAATGCAGAGTACCGGATGAATTGATTGGGTTTTTGAAATTCTTACAGCTCTTAGGCGCGGATTGGGGTAAGATTACCCGAGACTAAACAAGGATACTCCATGCCTCAAGACTCCGAAAAACTCAGCACAACGATTGAGACAGCCCGCCCCCCACATACCGACGAACCGATGCCCGGCAGCTTCCCCGCCGTCGTGTTAATCGTGGTGGTCGTAATGATTTTGATATTTCTGCTTTTTCATAATGATCCGTCCTACTACCGCGCCTGGATCGCCTAACCGCAGAAGTACCAGCCGCCTGGTTCAGGCTAGCGCCAAAACAGCACCCCAAGGGGGCGGAATAATACGTAACACTCGTTCAAGAATATGTTGCGTTTGAGCCTAGAGGCTCATGATTTCGGCTTCTTTGGCCCGAGCGTGTGCTTCGACCTCTAAGCGTGACTTTGTCATCGCATCGTCAACTTGTTTATCGAGGCGCTTGGCTTCGTCTTCGCCGAGCTGTTTATCTTTTTTGAGTTTACCGATGGCATCGAGGGCGTCGTGGCGGGCATCGCGCAACCGCACCATGCAATCTTCTTGACGCTGGCCGACTTGCTTAGCGATATCGCGGCGGCGGTCTTCGGTGAGGGCCGGGATCGGGATACGAACGATCCGACCATCGTCACTGGGGTTGAGGCCGAGGGTTTGATTATTACGAATCGCCGTAGTGATAGCCTGGATAGTACTGGGGTCAAAGGGCGAGATCTGGATCAATTGGGCTTCGGGTGCCGTGACGGTCGCAACTTGATTGAGCGGTGTCGGTACGCCATACGCTTCAACCATGACGCCGTCGAGCATGGCAGCGCTGGCGCGCCCGGTTCGTAGACTATTCAAGTCAGTGGCGAACCGCTCGAGAGCTTGCGTAAATTTAGTTTGGGCTTGTTCGGTAATGCTGGTTGGATTCATATTTTCCTCATGTTATCCATTAATCATAGGCAATAATGCATGATTCGTCTAGCAACGTGGGCCATTGCCTTAATAACACCGGCCCGAAACCGGTGTTATTAAGGCAATGGACTCTAAGAATCTGGGTTATGCCTTAGGCAACTTCACCGAGGGCGATACGGGCAAAGCGGCGCACCAGAATGTTTTCGCCAAGGCGGGCATTGTGCTCTTTGACGTAGTCTCCAACGGTAATGTCGGGGTTCTTCACGAATGGCTGATCGAGCAAGCAGCGCTCAGCAAAGTGTTTTTTGAGCTGACCGTCAACGATTTTTTCGATCATGTCGGCTGGCTTGCCACCCTCCGTTGCCTTTTCCATAAACTCAGCTTTAACTTTGGCTTGCTCGGCGGCGGGAATCTCGTCACTACTTACGTACTGCGGTGCCGAGGCCGCGATGTGCATGGCAACGTCTTTAACGAGCGTGGTAAAAATTTCATTACGCGCTACAAAGTCAGTCTCGCAGTTGATCTCGACCAACACACCGATGCGGCTGTCGTGGTTATAGGTACCGACAACGCCGGCTCGGGCCTCGCGTTCACCACGCTTATCGGCCTTAGTAAGGCCTTTTTTGCGCATGGCTTCAAGGGCTTTATCGAAATCCCCATTGGCGGCTTCTAACGCCGCTTTAGCGTCGGTGAGGCCAACACCTGTTAAGTCTTTGAGGCGCTTAATTTCTGTAATATCTGCCATTGTTAAATCTCCTTGGTCGATTATCAATCATTTTTAAATTGTCATTCAATAAATTATTTGCCAGTTTTCATTTATCATTACTATCCGGCTTTTGGGCTGTCTGAAAAATGAGAAACTTGGATATTTTGTTAATTGGTACATGCAGTCTGAAACATGTCAGCGGGATCCTGGAACTAATTCAGGATGACGGGAGCAGACTTTACGTTTACTTTACGGGTGCAACGGGAGCTTCAGCGTCGGCTTTATCGTCACCGGCTTTTTTAGCGGCGGTAGCCTTGCCCGTTTCGATGGCAGTCTTGAGGTAATCGGCGATTAGCTGGATTGTCTTGATGGCGTCATCGTTAGCTGGGATTGGGTACTTGACGAGGCTTGGGTCGGCATTGGTGTCGGTGATGGCCACGATTGGTATTTTGAGCGTCGTTGCTTCGCGGATGGCATTGGTGTCATGGGTGATATCAACCACAAAGACGGCGCCGAGGCGGGCGGCCATGTTTTTAATGCCGCCATACAAGACGTTCATCTGATCGATTTCCTCTTGGAAGCGCTGCATTTCGAGCTTATTGTACTTGGCGGCGATTTCGCCGGAAGCCATGCGCTCCTCTAAGTCTTTGAGGTGTTTGACGCGGCCACCGATGGTGTTGCTATTGGTAAGCATGCCACCGAGCCAACGTTCGGTGACGTAGGGCATATCCGTATCAATTGCCAGCTTTTTGATGATGTCTTGGCTTTGGCGCTTGGTGCCGACCAGCAAAACCTGCTTGCCGTGAGACGTAATGTCAGTAATAAAGTTGAGCGCCTCTTCGAGGTTCACGACCGTTTTTGTGAGGTCGATAATGTGCGTACCACCCCGTTTAGAGTGAATGTACTGCGCCATTTTAGGGTGCCAGCGGCTGGTCTTGTGACCGAAGTGCGCTCCGGCCTCTAATAGTTGTTTGATATCGACGTCGACCGCCATATGTTTGATCCTTTCTCTTCGTCAAGGGGGCTCCATCTGCCCTGCACGGGTTGAGATAGAGAGGAATAATTCCCAAGACTGATTAATTGTTACTCCCTCTACTTTAACAGATTGACGACTCCGGTACAAGGGCCGTCCGATGCGGAGCTACCGTGAGCACGGATACCCCCAATTTCCAGCCACTGCCACGCCCGGTTGACCAAGTCCTAACAGAGGTGTATACTAGCTTAGATTATAAAAAGTTGCCTGCGGCGTCGCTCACCGCTAATCAACTAGTTAACCGAGCACGAGGATTTACATGAAAAAAGATTTACACCCGACCAACTATCGCCCGGTTGTGTTCGAAGATTTAAACAACGGCTTCAAGTTTCTGACCCGTTCAACTGTCGCTTCCGACATTTCAACCACCTGGGAAGACGGCCAAGAGTACCCACTCGTCAAAGTCCACATCACCAGTGCCTCGCACCCGTTCTTTACCGGTGAAGAGCGCATTCTCGACATCGAAGGTCGGGTTGACAAGTTTAAGGCCCGCGCCGCCGCCGGCCTCGCCAACAAAGATAAACGGGCAGCTGCTGCTCAGAAATTGGTCAAGCGCACCGCCGCCAAGATTGAAAAAGCCGAGACTCGCGCCGAGAACTCTAAGCCCGCCGCCAAGCCAGCTAAATAGCAACGTTCCTTAACACCGTCGGAATTGAAGCAGTTCATTCCGACGGTTTTTGTATATACTTAAAACAGTCAGAACACCGCACCATGGAACAGAAAGCATTACACTACCGCACCGAACTCGCCGAGCTGGATACCCAATTAAAGGATCCAGAGATTTTTAGTGACAAAAATTATCCCAAACTTGCCAAGCGCCGAGCGGCTGTAGAAGCGATCGTTGGTTTGTTCGATGAACGCCAAAAACTTTTGCACGACCAAGCCGAAGCCGAAGTGCTCAGAACCAGTCCGGACGGCGACCTGCAACAGATGGCGCTAATCGAACTGGCCGAGCTCGAGCCAAAAATCCAGGTTAACTACGACCGGTTAGTTACTGAACTGACCCCACAAGATCCAAATAACGAACGTGATGTCATATTCGAAATCCGGGCGGCGGCCGGCGGCGACGAATCGAGCCTGTTTGCCGGCGAGCTCTACCGCATGTACGCCCGCTGGGCCGAAGTGCACCATTATAAAATAGAGCTGCTCAGCGAAAGCGCCAATGAAGTTGGCGGCTATAAAGATATTACCTTTGCGCTACGTGGCCTTGATGCT
>JBBRZI010000012.1:0-24608 GCA_038236865.1 Saccharimonadales bacterium (SeqCode) | reverse complement strand
CGGGCAAGATTTGGAGTTTTTGCCACTCGAGCCCAACTTGGCGCTGTCGGTCGTAACAGCGCGTGACCCCAAGTATAGCGAATCGGTCGCGCTCCACGTCGCCGCTGCCGTTGCCGTCCAGGGGGCCAAAGGTATCGTGCAGTATCACAAAGATAGTCAGAAACGCTGGCAGGCCTTATCCGAAGGTCAAACCTCTGACGTACTACGCGAGATGGATGTTTTTACCGTTGCGCTCCACAAGACAGGTGATTTCTTCGAGGACCACGATATTACCGAAAAGCGCTTTATCCGGGCTCGTGATACCTTCCTTAAGATATGCGAGGCCGAGCAGCTCGATCCCGCCAAGCTCGATAAGGTCAAAGATGACACTGAGCGTGTCCAAATCACCGAGTGCCTAATTGCCGGGGCCGATGAAATTATGATTGCCCACGATAAGGGCTTTATTGACCGCCGTGGTACCTACCGGCGCTTGATGCCCGAAACGACGATACCCGAAGACACCAAGTTCGTAGTCGGATCGCCGTTCATGCTTCAGATAATGTCGGAAGTTAAAACCCAAAGGACCACCAAGGGCGTATCCAAAGAGGAAATGCAGGTCATGCCTAAAAATATCGACACCGTCCGCGGCGCCAGCGCCGTTAAAAGCGTGGAGTTCTTGGAAAAGGCGGCCCCCGAACGCTGCACCTATCGCATCCAAAAGTCCGTGGTCGCTCGGGACGGCAGCGCCAGAGTCGTCAAGGAATTATTTTTCGATGACGTCGCAACCGGGCACATAAAATCCGAAGCGGCGACTGGATCGGCTGAAATGAATGAGTTCCTCATCCGCCGGGTTATAACGGGCGACCTGCCCAGGGCCGCTCGAACACTGCCCAAGCTACTGGCGCTGCACGAAACCGTCCGTGAGCTGCGCCAACTCGCCGCCCGCAGTCTCGATCCCTTAGATGTTAAGCCGATTATCGATAGCCTTGTGGCTAGCCTGAGCAGCCAATTACCGACGTCCTGCACCAGTCTTGCTGACATAGGTTCCCGGCTGCCCAGCGTCGCGATTGAAAGCTTACTCGCAGAGTCCAGAATTAAGCTCATTTACGAGGAGTCACCCGACTCAATAACCATCGCCGGGCTTATCGCAGACGTCGCCTATGAACCAAACAAAATGATTGTGACGGCAGCGCTTGATTCGTGGAATTTATTGCCAGTGCGTTTAGCAAAGCGCTTCCCCGACCGCGAGATCTTCCTCAGGGACACCGCCGAGGATGCTAAAGTCGTGCCTCTCGCCATGGCTTTTGGCTACGCCAATAAGCAGCTCCATATTGGCACGAAACGACGTAGACGCATCGCTCGAGCCGTCCGCCGAGACACCGTTAAGTTCGCCAAGTAGTAGCCCAGCCCCAGCGCCTCGCGATGATCGAAGCTTATGAGAGGTGTACGTTATCTTACATACCGGTAGTGCTTTAGTAACGTACCATCTAAGGAGTAAAGGAGGCTCCATGGGCAAAACTAAGCAACCGATACTCATTGAACAAGTGTTTCTAAACGACGAACTCAGCGAAAACGAACGTTAAGCACCCCGTATACTGAACCTAAGGCGTGAGGCGATTGCACCTGATCGCAGCATGCCTTTACCTACAAACATGAAAAAAGATGCGCTCACACTTATATTGTTACTTGTTTTCGTATTGGCATTTTCCTATGCCTTGTCGCGTCTGCACGTACCGGCGCCCAGCCTAGGCACCAGCAGTTCTCAGGCCTTCACCACAAGCACGGTTGCGCCGGCGCTCGGGGTCAGGACAAAAGTTAGTAACTGCCAGACTAATGGCCCACTGGCCGACAGCGCCTGCACGCCAGGCGCCATTTTTGTTGCCAGCACAAAGGATAAAGTTTGCGTGGCGGGCTATAGTCAATCGGTCAGGAACGTTCCCGCCAGCCAGAAACAGGCGGTCTACGCCGAATATGGCATTATTAGCCACACCACCGGCCAATACGAAGTGGATCACCTTATCAGCCTCGAGCTCGGCGGCTCAAACGATATCGCCAATCTCTGGCCCGAACCGGCCAACCCGACACCGGGTTTTCATCAAAAAGATACGGTCGAGAATTACCTCCACCACCAAGTCTGCAACGGCAGCATGACACTCGAAACTGCCCAGCACGAAATCGCCGGCAACTGGCTCACCGTCTACCGCTCCATCCCCCAGTAGGCTAAGCCCGGAACTGCCTGGTAGCATCGGCTGTCAGCCTGGAATTGGCACCGAACCCAAAACAAATTGTTCGCCCAGCTGCCGCCGGGCTGACAGGCCCGGTATGGCAGGGCCTAGCTTGGATAAAACTATGCTTATTTTCCGATAGCAATCGTCTCGCCGGCGAGCTTGTCGGCGAAGTAGCTATCGTGCGAAATGTAGATGACTGCCCCATGGTAAGCCATTAGAGCGTTCTCAAGCTCTTCGATACTGGGGAGATCAAGGTGATTAGTTGGCTCATCGAGAATCAGCAACTGTGGATCGTTGATAAGCATGCGAATCAGCTGAAACCGAGCTTTTTGGCCGCCACTGAGCCGCTCGACCAACATATCGCCATCAGTCATCGGGTTGAATAAATAGTTACCAAGCAGTTGCTTCACCTTGCGCTCGTCGACCGGCAAGTCGGCGTCGGCCAGGACTTGCTCAATGGCGGCAGCCAATTTCATTGGCAAGTAACGGCTGTCGATTTCTTGCTCGTACAAGCCAATCCGAAGATCGTTCTCAACGGCAATACTGCCAGCCAGCGTTCGCGACGGCGATTTGGTCTCCCTGGCTTTGGCGACAATGGCGTTGACGATGGTGCTTTTGCCGGCACCATTACGGCCGTGCAACCGGATGCGTTCACCTTCGTGCAACGAAAATGTGACGTCGTTAAACAGGGCGGGCTGATCATCATAGCCCAGGCTTAGCTTATCGATTTGGACCAATAGCCGCGATGATTCGCTGACTTTGGTGTTGGTGGTAACCCGAATATTCGTCGCTTTATACTTTTCGTAGGCCGAGGTCATTTTGGTGTTGAGCGTGCCAGCCGATTCCTGATCGATCCAAAAAGAAGGCTTCTCGGCACCCGACAAACGAGCCAGCTCAGCGCCAGCCCGGATTTCCTGCGACTTGAAACGCTTAATCGTGCCGGGGTCGCGGGCTTTTTCTTTCATGCGACGGAAACGCACAATATCCTCGGTTAGATTACGCATCCGGCGTTGGGTTAAGTCGTATTCGTTGACTTGGGCAGTAATTTGGTTAGTGTTGATCGACAGGTACTGTTCGTAGTTGCCTTTAAACTGGTAGGCCTGGCCGTCACGGATTTCGATGATCTGATCGACTGCCCGCAGGACGTCACGGTCGTGCGTAACCACCAACATGGCTTCCTTGCTACCGTTCAGCCACTTGATAAAGGCCTGTTTGGCGACGTAATCCATGTGGTTGGTCGGTTCGTCGATCAGCGCCAGATCGCCACGACTGCGCTGGACTTTGATGAGTTCGATCATGCGCACTTGGCCGCCGCTTAAAGCGGACAGGGGACTGTGCATTTTAGCCGGATCAATTTGATACTCGTCGAATGCCTGCGATATTTCATCTTCAATCTGGAAGTAACCAAGGTGATTAAAGCGATCAAGCGCTTCGGTAAAACGCTGAATTTTACGAGTGTCGGCTCCCATGGTTTCGGGGTAGTTGTCAATAATATGAATCAGCGCCGCGTATTCGGGTAAATCTCCCTGGATGTACTCAAGCGCGGTTTTGGCTTCGTGACCGTGGTGCTCTTGGCGGCTAGCAATCACAATCGCCCGGCGATTAATCGCTATCTCACCTTGGTAGTCCGTATCGGCGCCCGTAATAAGATTGAAGAGCGTTGATTTGCCAGTACCATTACGGCCAATCAGACCAACTTTTTCGCCTTTTTGGACATTGAACTGCAAATCCGTATAGAGTGATTTATCGCCGAATGATTTTTCTGTAACGTTAATAGACAAGAGCATAGCACTTCATTGTAACAGATACGAAGGTGTTGAGCACCCCCTGGTAAGACAGAGGCTGACCCGACTACTGGGCGTGCTTGCGGCGCGAATGGGCCAGGGCCGGCGCTAGTCGGGCCGATACACGATGGTAAAAGTGGTGAATAACCAGGCTGATGTAGATGCGGGTAGCCAGGGCTTCATCTGCGTCCGGTTCTTCGCTAGCCAGCAAGAACATAACAATACTACTCTCCAAGATGACGAACAGATCCATGATTGGGATGTAGGTTTGCCGAATATCACCGAAGGTGGGTGAATTAATTCCAATCAAAACGCAGAGGAGCAAGGTCACGCCCAGGGCTTTAAAAGCCACGCGTAAATCAAACAACTGCACATAGCTCAAGCCATTGACGAGGGCCAGCACCCCCACACCGACAGCTAAGAGGGCGACGATACTATCAAGGGCCATGAAATGACCAAGTAGCAAGGGCGCCCCTAGCCGAAGCACTCCGATCAAGACCAAAAATGTACCCAAGCATACAGTACCTCTACGCATCACAGCCCCCGATCATCACGCTTAGGCTTTTAACGGTAACCGTAATATACGTTTACCACTATGCGTAAGTCTGTCAAAAAACTTACAGACGTTCTATGGTATTATTTGGCCCTCATCGCTCTGGTGTCAGGCAGGTATCCTTATGAACGAACGTATCGACTCAATCGGCACTGCTGGCAAGTCATCAGAGTAAGATTGAGCAGTCTAGCCGTAATCAACAGCGTTAAATCCGGGATAATCTAAACCTGGCAATCATTTTTAGACGGCTCGAAAACGTGACAACTATCACCAAAGTGACTAGTATTGTAACTTTACCTCTTGTGTGTCACAATATTGAGGCTAGAAAAGCTGCAATAGATTCTTATTTATAAGAGTTTTCTAGAGAATACAAGTAACGTTTCGCGAGCGAGGAGCAGCTAAGTGAGAGATATCGACCTTACCTCAGTGAACAAGAAAGAGGTAAGTACTAATGGCAAATAAACTTTTTGTCGGATCACTGGCTTATACCGCCACTGATGACGATTTGGCGCAATTTTTTGCAGCCGCTGGCACCGTTGTGTCAGCAAAAGTAATCATGGACCGCGACACCAACCGCTCTAAGGGCTTTGGTTTCGTCGAAATGAGTAACGATGACGAAGCTAAAGTAGCCGTCGACGAGCTTAATGGCAAAGACCTCAATGGTCGCGCCGTAGCCGTCAGCGAAGCACGTCCCCAAGCTCCCCGCGAGCCCCGTTCATTCGGTGGCGGCGGTGGCGGCGGCGGTGGCAAGCGCTACTAACAGCCGTACATCTCTGTACATAAGAATCCCCCGTTTCGACGGGGGATTCTTATTTCACAGGAGCTACTATAATCAACGCCGGCCCCACTCAACCAAACGGCGGTCACTTTCTAGCCTGACATAAAATTTATATAATGTTTTGGCCTTCGTCCGATGCTAGCTAAACAGGTTTAAGTCCAGTACTATAAGCTCATGCATCATCTACTACTATTCGCTAGCTCCGACTGGCTATGGGATCCGAGCGGTAAGTGGTACGTCTTTTGGTCTGGCTTTGGCAGCGACTTTGCCGAGTTCGCAATCATTGGCAGCCTCTATACGCTTTACCACCACCATCGTTGCACGCGCTGCTGGCGGCTGGCACACCACCCCGTCCAAGGTACTATTTTCAAAACTTGTCACAAACACGCCACCGTCGCAGACCATCAGCTCCTTATCAAACAGCATAAGGCCAAATACCCCAAGCAACACGAACTACTTAACGGGTGAGCCTGTGTAGAACCGTAGTCCGGGAGCACAAATCTAGTCTGGACGCCCTTAGCCCGCGATACAGGCACCGGTGCTGACACGTCGATACGCTGTTTCGGCCCGCCTCAGCTCGCCAACCAAGTGAGATGACACGAGCGCAAAGCCATAATCGGGCAGAGCGTTGGATTTACTGAATATAATGCCGGCAACACGGCCGTCCGGGAGCACAACCGGGCCACCGGAACTGCCTGGCTTCACGCTTGTTTGTACTGCATATATATCGCGGCCGATGTGGCCAAGATCATAAATATTTCTGCCGAACACACTGGCTTCATCGCGGATCAAACCGGGTGAAACCGCATAATTACCGTCCGGGTAGCCCAAAACCGCGACGCTCGTATCGATGGCGACACTGTCGTGGGCAAGTGCCAATGGCCGCCCGTTTAAGTTCTGAACCCTCATTACGGCGAAGTCCAAGCTTGGGTCAAATAGCACCGGCACTCCCTCGTAACTAGTGTTATTGTATTTAATAATTGGCCGCTTGGCCCCAGCAATAACGTGGGCATTCGTAGCTACTAAATTCGGTGCCACTAGGAAACCGGAACCAGTAGTGAGCCCGCCACAACTAAAACTCGTGATACGAATTACGGAAGCGGCGGCCTGAGCGGCTGCCAGCTGCACGTCCGTAGCCGAATACGCGAACGAGGCCTGCGGCCGGGGACGGGAAAATACATATGGCTGGGCGTTTGGGTCAACCTGCCGGTTAAATTCCGCAAACACGGCTGGGACGGGCGGTAAGACGTTAGTCAGCACCTGCACGACTCGAGCGTCGTTCACGCTATTGCTTAAGCCCGCGAATGGCAATCGGCCTACCATTACGGCCAGCAACCATATCGTGAGCAAGGAACCTATGATGCCGGGTAGCGCTCCGAACCCCGCCTCTACCACTCTAGGGATGTTTCTATCGCCCGGCTTAGCTCCGTAAAACGACCAATGAATATTCTGGGCTAGATCAAAACTGCGCAGAGCCGCATAGATGGCGGCTACCAGGACCAAGTTGGCGTTCACGATTGTCCGCAGCGTTCGATCGTGGATGGGGAGCAAATGAGGGAACAACCAGCCACAAAAAAATAATGCTCCAAAAAACCCAACCACCACAAACATTTGGGTTAACAGACCAATTCGAACACTCGCAACCACCGCCAGGAGCAGCAGCACCACAATAATGATATCCATCCAGTTGAAACCGAACATGCTTAATCTATATTATGCACGCTAAGCCCCGATACCCGTAATAGCACCGCTCGTAACGTCGAATGAACCATTTTGCCGGTATAACGTACTCTTTGCATAACTAAAAGCCTGCTTTTCTTGCGTTCCTAGAGCTATGGCCCGGCGCCGCACTATCACGATAGCCCCCCAGCCTGTATTATAGTAATATCTATGCAATTCCTTAAGACTGCCGATACTGAGCTTGGGGCCGATAGCCTATACCTGCGGCTGGCCGAACATCTGGAAAAGGGTAATAAAGTCTTGTGGCTCGTTTCGGGCGGCTCAAACATTGCCGTGAGCGTCGGCATTATGCAGCGTTTAAGCCCCAGCTTGACCGCCAATCTGAGCATCCTGCTGGCCGATGAACGGTTTGGGCCGGTCGGTCACGCCGATTCTAACGCCACCCAATTACTGGCTGCCGGATTCAACCACAAACAAGCTACTGTTTTGCCCGTTTTGCTGGGTGTGAGCACGCTGGCGGACAGTCTACTTCGTTACGAAAAGCTGGCCCGCCAGGCCCTCAACGCGGCCGACTACGTCATTGGCCAATTCGGGATTGGTTCTGACGGTCACATTGCCGGCATTTTGCCAGGTTCACCGGCGGTCAGTTCGCGTGATGTAGTCGCCGCCTACCAAGCCGGCCCCTACCAACGCCTGACACTGACTGCCCGGGCCCTCAAGCGCCTGTCTGTGGCCTACGTTTTTGCCTATGGCGACGATAAACGAGCGGTTTTGCAGCAACTGCGCGACACCACTCTGCCGTACGACATACAGCCGTCACAGATTTTAAAAGAGTTACCGGAAGCATATATATATAACGACCAACTAGGAGGTACCGAGGAATGAAAATCGCTATTCACGGGCTCGGCCGCATGGGCCGCCAGATCGCTCGCAAACTTGCCGAGAGCGAACACCAAGTAATCGCTCATAACCGGAGCCACGAACCGATAGAAGAGGCTGCCAGCTATGGAGCAATAGCCGCCTATACGAAACAAGCAGTCTTAGACGCGTTTGGAGGTACGCAAGTCGTACTATGGATCATGCTACCGGCGGCAATTGTCGATGAGCAGATCGATGAGTGGCTGGCGCTCGTACCAAAAGGCAGTCTGTTCATCGACGGCGGCAATTCCGATTATCGCTTGACGCGCCAGCTGGCCCAGCGGATTGAAGACCACGGCTCACAACTCGTCGACGTCGGCGTCAGTGGCGGCATCTGGGGCTACGACAACGGCTTCTCAATGATGGCCGGCGCGAATGATCCCAAAGCCTTCGACGCGCTCGAACCAGTCCTGCAAACTCTAGTGGCCCCGGCCGGCGCCTACGCTAATTTTGGGCCGGCCGGCAGCGGCCATTTCGTTAAAATGACCCACAACGCCATCGAGTACGGCATGATGGAAAGCCTAGCTGAAGGCTACCGCATGCTCAAAGACGGTCCCTATGACAACATCGACCTGGCAAGCGCCGGCGACGTTTGGCAGCATCACAGCGTCGTAACGTCCTGGCTCAACGAACTGGCCCAAGCGGCTCTAGCCGAAAGCCCAGAGCTTACGGGTATTAACGGCTACGTCGCCGAGAGCGGGGAAGCACGCTGGACCCTCGAAACTGCCCGCGAACTGGGCATTGCCATGCCGAGCATTCAAGCCGCCTTTGACGTCCGTCTGGCTTCGCAGCAGGGTGAGACGACGTTTGCTACAAAACTGCTAGCCGCGATGCGCAACAAATTTGGCGGCCACGAGCTGAATAAGTAATGGCCGCTACAGTCGCCCCCGGTCGCTTACTCGATTCGTCACCCAGTAGCCTGGTTATTTTTGGTATCACGGGCGATCTTGCTAGCCGTAAGGTTTTGCCGGCCCTGTTCCATCTACTGAAAGACAATTTACTGCCCGCCGATTTTGAAATTGTCGGCACCAGCCGCCAAGCGTTGACTGTCGAAGCATTACTTAAAGACACCGAACTCTGCTCGCTCGAGGACAATAACGTCTGCGACCCAGCCACGCTAGCGGCTTTCAGTGAACACCTCCGCATCGTCCAACTCGACCCATCGTCCGGTGAGGGATACGACCAACTGCGCCAAACACTCGATGAGATCGAAACCGCCCACGGCGTCTGCATGAACCGCTTGTACTACCTGTCGATCCCGCCCCAAGTATACGAATCGGTCGTGCAATCACTTGGCGAACACGGCCTCAACCAAGGCTGTCAACACGGCACCGGCAAGAGTCGGTTGCTCGTCGAAAAGCCCTTCGGCTACGACTACACCTCGGCCGAAGCATTGATTGCAACCACTGCCACTGCATTCGAGGAAGATCAAATATATCGCATTGATCACTACCTTGCCAAAGAGTCAGCCCAAAATATTCTGACCTTCCGTCAGCACAATCCGCTGTTTACGAGCATCTGGAACAACCAGTATGTGACTTCGATCGATATTGTCGCCTATGAGCAGATCGGCATAGCCGGGCGAGCCAATTTTTATGAACACGTTGGCGCCTTGCGGGACCTTATCCAGAGCCATTTGCTGCAACTGCTGGCGCTCACAACCATGGAGCTGCCAACGCCGATTGGCGACATTGCCGCAATCCATGCCGCCAAGCAAGCCTTGCTCGGCGCCATCGTGCCCCCGACGGCCGACGCCGTGGCCCAAGACGTAGTACGCGCTCAATACGACGGCTACCGTGACGAAGTTAACAATCAAAACTCGACAACCGAGACATTCGTGTCCTTACGGCTCAGAATTGCGAATGACCGTTGGCAAGGGGTGCCCATTACGCTCGCAACCGGCAAGGCAATGGCTCAAAAGCGCACCGATATCACGGTTTGTTTCGGTCACGCCGGCACCGATGTCGCCGATAATCAGTTGACGTTTCGTATCCAACCGAACGAGGGTATCGATGTACAGCTTTTGGTTAAGAAACCCGGTTTTGACGACGTCGTCCGACCAGCCAGTATGGATTTCAGCTACGTCGCTACGTTCGTTGACGATCATGGGCACCCGGACGCCTATGAGCGCGTCTTGGTCGATGCAATCCGAGGTGATCACACGCTATTCGCAACCAGCCAAGAAGTTTTGGCGAGCTGGCATATCCTGCAGCCCATCCTAGTCCAGTGGGCTAATGACAGCAATGATCTCTTGACCTACCCAATCGGATCAAACGGGCCAGTTCAGCCGTAGAACGTAGTACACTTATACTGGGTAGTCTTTAATGATATTAGACGGAATTATTATTTTATTCGCCATCAGCGCCTTGTTACGGGGCCGCGAGATTGGCTTTATTCGCCAAGCTTTTTCGACAGTTGGTTTTTTTGGCGGATTGTTCATTGGCGCGCTCCTGCAACCCGAAACAGTTAAGATAGCTCACAGTGCCGGCAGTCGTGCCCTCGTGACACTAGTAACAACGGTTGGTATGGCACTTATTCTAATGACGATCGGCGAGACCGTCGGCATCCGCGTCAAACACCGCGTCTTGCTCAACAAGTTGAATCACGTCGACAACCTCCTCGGATCGGGGCTGAGTGTTATGACCCTGCTGCTTGGTGTCTGGCTTGGCGCCGCCATCGTCGGTTCACTGCCCGGCATAAACGCCCAGACAACTATCGACAATTCGCGGATTGTCCCGACGCTGAATCGTAACCTCCCGTCGGCACCGGCCGTTATTGCCGGTCTGGGTAGGTTGGTCGACCCCAACGGCTTTCCGCAAGTATTCATTGGCAGTGAGCCGGGCCCGAGTAAGCTACTGCCGCTGCCCGACCTTGGCGCACTCGGGGCGGCTGTTAACGGTGCCCGGACATCAGTCGTGAAAGTAGAAGGTCAGGGCTGTGGCGGCATCGTCGAGGGCTCCGGTTTTGTAGCTGGGCAGGGACTCGTTGCTACCAATGCCCACGTTATTGCCGGCATTAGACAACCCTATGTCATCGACTCAAACGGCACGCACTCCGCAACACCGGTGTGGTTCGATCCGAACCTCGATTTTGCTGTCCTGCGCGTCCCTAATCTGGCCGGACGACCACTTGTTATGACTAGCGAGTTTGTCCCCGCCAGCACCACCGCAGCTGTGCTCGGTTATCCAGGTGGGGGATCGTTCAGCGCTAAACCGGCCGTCGTCCTGAACCAGTTCACTGCCAGCGGACGCGATATTTATGGCCGCAACAGTACCAGCCGCGACATCTACGAAGTCCAGGCCGATATCATCCCCGGCAACTCGGGCGGCCCCCTCATTACTGCCGATGGCAGCGTCATCGGTCTGGTGTTTGCCCAATCTACCTCCTACGACCACGTCGGCTACGCGCTTAAAAATGCCCAGATTAGCAGTGAGCTCCGCCAAGCCATCGCCCAAAATCAAGTTCGCCGCACCGGAACCTGCGCCGAATAGTTCGTTTGAACCCACTTCAAAGCCCCCCTTACGTAACGAAAGCCATACTGGTGAGCACGAGGCACTAGTTTTCTTGAGGAAGCGTAACTATATAGTTACGGTGACGAGTGAAACTAGAGTCGCGGACCACCAGGATGGGTTGTAGTAGTATGCGGGTTTTGGAACGGGTTCAATAGCTAGACAGGGGCGAGGGCAGTCATTTCAACCATAATCGTGTTACAATATGTACACGTTTTAACACACAAGCAATGAAAAAACAGAAAGATTATCTTCGCATAGGTGCCGAAGCTCCCGCCGAGTTTCTGGATCGTTCCGTCTTGGCTACCCAACAGATTACAAACGGGCTGCAAACCGGCCTAGTCCTGCGCAAGACCGAAGACTATTGGCACATGCTCGGACCAGGGCTGACCACGGGAGCCTCCGATGACGATCCCTCGGGCATCGCTACCTACTCCCAAGCGGGTGCCCAATTTGGCTTTCAGTTCCTCTGGCTCGCCGCCTGGACATTCCCCATCTCGGCAGTCGTGCAGGAGATGTGTGCTCGCATTGGCCTCGTCACAGGGCGAGGACTGGCTGGCAACATTCGGGTACACTTTAGCCGCCGGATTCTATACGTGTGTGCCACCCTCCTGTTTGCCGCCAATGCCGTTAACATCGGTGCCGATCTTGGCGCAATGGCTAAGGCCGCCCAATTACTCAACCCCAAGCTAGATTTTGGCGTGCTCGTGGCTGGATTTACCGTTGTCAGCCTTTTCCTACAGATCTATACACCCTACGTTCGCTATGCCCGCTACCTGAAGTGGTTGGCCTTAGTGCTGCTGGCGTATGTATTTTCGGCAATCTTGGCCCATCTGCAGTGGAACGATGTGTTGTCACACGCGTTTGTGCCTAATTTACATATCGGCAAGGCCGGTATCATCTTGCTATGCGCCATCCTTGGTACGACGATTTCACCGTATTTATTCTTTTGGCAGACGTCGCAAGAAGTCGAAGAGCAGATCATGCAGGGTAAAACGACGCTGGCCGAGCGCCGCACGGCCACCGCCCCCGCCGACATCAAAAGTATGCGCATCGACGTCTGGTCCGGCATGTTTTTGAGCGAAGTGGTGATGTTCTTTATTATCGCCGCTTGTGGCGGCATCCTGTATACCCACGGCATCACCAACATAACCAGCGCCGCCCAAGCCGCCGAAGCCCTCCGTCCGTTTGCCGGTAACGCGACTTACTTCCTGTTCGCCATCGGCATCATTGGCACCGGCTTATTAGCCATTCCCGTACTGGCCGGGTCAAGTAGCTACGCCCTATCGGAAAGCTTCCGCTGGCGCGAAGGCCTGTATCGCAATATCCACCAAGCCTACGCGTTTTACGGCATCATTATCACCTCGATGCTGATTGGCCTCGGCATGAACTTCCTCGGTATCGACCCTATTAAAGGGCTAATCTACGCTGCGGTCGTAAATGGCCTGGTCGCGCCCATCGTTTTGTGTTTAATCGTCCTGATGAGTAGTAACAAAAAAGTCATGGGTCATTGGGTCAATAAGCGCTCGACCACCATTTTTGGTTGGATAATCACCGCGTTGATGACAGCAGCCGGCATTGCCGCCATTTACGCGCTGGCCACAACCCACTAGGCACATCACTGATTATAGTTATTCGGGGCGCAAGGCATCGATTGGATCTTTGCGGGCCGCCTTGAGGGCGGGGATAGTGCCAAAGATAATACCGACTGCCAGCGACACGCCGGTTGCAATCACCACAATCTGCCAACTGATCATCGGCTGAAGATTCGTGAATAGGCGCAGGCCCAGATCGACCGCGAAGGCCACGGCGATACCAATGACGCCACCGCTCAAACTCAGTACGCTGGATTCAATAATAAACTGGCTCAGGATTTGCCGGTTGGTTGCGCCGATAGCTTTCCGAATGCCGATTTCGTGCATCCGTTCCGTCACGGACACGAGCATGACATTCATAATCCCAATACCGCCGACGAGCAATGATATTGCCGCCACGCCACTAATGAGTTTGGTCAATAGGTCAACGATGCTGTTGCTGGCAGCGAGATTCTGGTTTTGTTGCAGGACGACAAAATCAGTCTGTCCGCCGTGGGCCTGTTTGAGTCGCGACTGCAGCGCCGTCACAACCTGGTCAGTTTGGCCGCTATGGGTCGGCTTGGCCAGTATTTCATAAGTCGATGACGTATTGCCCGTCAGACTCTGGGCGATGTCGTAGGGGATAAAAATGGCATTGTTGAACGCGGCCTCTTCCGACAACGGGGTCGCCGAAAAATCGTTAAAAATACCCCGCACAATGAATTGTTCACCGTGAATGCTAAACTCGCTGCCGAGGGGAACATCTTCATTGAACATAACGCTAGCGGCGTGGGCCCCCAGGACAGCAGCGTGCAAACCAATATCTTCTTGAGTCAAAAACGCCCCATAAGCCATCGACTGATTAAGTAAGCTCGGCAAATCAGCGGTCGTGCCGATGACCAGCCCGTCCCGGTAGGCACCGTTTTCACCTTTGATTTCCCCCGTTACGGCACTCAGTGGTACCGTCGTGCTGATACCTTTCGTTTTAGCAATTGTATTCACATCGGTATCGTGGAGTGAACCGGTAATAGTAACACCGGACAAGAGATTCAGATTAGCGTTGGCCGTATCGCCAGCCGCGTGGATAGTGGCTGGCCGGACCGTAATCAAGTCCTTGCCGAGGTGGTGGATCTGACCAGTAATTTGCTGCTTGATGCCTTCACCGATGCCGACAATTGTGATGACCGAAGCGACGCCGATAATAACCCCCAGCATCGTCCAAAAGTTGCGCCACTTCGCCCCACGTACCGAATCAATCCCCGCTTTAACGTGGCCGCCGGTCAAAGATCTCATTGCTTCTTCCCTTGGGTGGGCTTGCGCTTCCGAGCCGATTTACTGGATTTAGGCTTACGGGTAGTGCGCATGGCCGGTTTACTGGGCAAGGCCTTCATGAGCGCCGACACACCCGCCAAGTCATCCTCTTCGGTCGTAGTGGGCAAGCTATACAAGGTTTTACGAGCCGTGCTGGCCACCTGACCAAGGGTGGTTTTCTCGTCATGGACGATAGCGCCATCGTGCATGTAGACAACTCGAGTGGCGTACCGGGTAAGCTCGGGATTGTGAGTCACGAACAAGATCGTATTGCCGGTTTTGTGGATTTCACTCAGTAGTTCCATAACCAAGCGTGATGCGGCGCTATCGAGGTTGCCGGTCGGTTCATCGGCAATTATCAACATCGGTTCGTTCACGAGCGCCCGGGCAATCGCGGCACACTGGGCTTGGCCGCCACTGAGTTGGCCCGGCAAGAAATATTCGCGGTTCTGGATACCGACCCGGTCGAGCATGTTACTGGCTTGCTTAAGCCGCTTGGCCAGCGAGACGCCCTTGTAGGCAAGCGGCAGGGCGACGTTTTCTAGCACGGTTAGCCGAGGCAATAAGTTAAGCGATTGAAAGATAAACCCAATGGTATCGCGCCGCATTTTGGCCGCCTGATTGGGCCGCAGCCGGGACGCCAGCCGTTCATTAAACTTATATACGCCGTGGCTCGGGCGATCGAGCAGGCCGATCACGTTCATCAGCGTACTCTTGCCTGAACCACTCGGACCCATAACGGCTACGAATTCGCCCTTTTCGATCGTCAAAGTAGCCTCATCCAGCGCCAGCGTCGTGGCGTCGCCGAAGCCATACAGCTTGCTCACCTCCTGGAGTTCAATTAAAGCCACTGGTGAACCCCTTGCGTGTCTTTAGCGCAGAACGCTAAGCCAGCTCGTGCCCACCAAGCGGCAACAGCGATAGGGAAGCAGGCTAGTAGAGCAAAACCAGTAGCTGGTGCTGGCGGGCAAGGTTGGAGCTGAAAGGAGATAGGTGATTGGTTCATAGGCTGTCCCCTAGTTTAAACTGTATTTTGCCATCTCTGCAAGCTACTAATGTAGTAATATCCTCATTCTACCCAAAAACTTCGCGTGACGGCAGCTATGTACTTCACCTATATGGCACCGCTTAAGGCAAGCGAATTCAAAACTTCGAGTATAATGCCTCCAGTTCACGTATTCACAGCGATCGTGTTCATTAACAAATCTACACACTCAGCCCCTACTGAGCCGTAGCCATCACAAAATAGTAAAAGTAATCTTTTGCTATTTTGAGAGGAAGGCCATAGCCGAAGACCGAAGCTTTTGCCGCCAGGCAAAACAAGGTATCGGCGTAGGGCCTGACGAGGAGGGGTCGCCTAGTGGCCTATGCCCAGAGCCACGCGCAGAAACTTGTTTCGAGCATGGCTCGCCGGCACAGGCCAAGCCAAACAAAATTTAGGGTAATCACCGCACCTTTAAGGCTCACACAATACGGAGGGGTCGCCTAGTGGCCTATGGCGCACGCTTGGAAAGCGTGTTGGGCGCAAGCCCTCGAGGGTTCGAATCCCTCTCCCTCCGCCAAAATAAAATAGCCTACGCGAGTAGGCTATTTTATTTTGCGAAGAGATCCGTGCCCTACGAGCAAGTAAAAGCGCTGCTGTAGCCTACCGTATGGGCCGCAGCTCAACATTCAAACGCTACGCTAACGTCGGCCTAACTTCCTCGTCACAGCATTATGCGGCTACATCTGATACTATGAACGCTCTATACTTGGCAATCCCAAGAGACTGTGGAGTTAGTTATGACCGAACAATGTCCAGCCGAACAGAGTGCTACGCCGAAAGCTCTGCGCCAACAACTCGAAACATTGACCCTAAAATATCGAGCCGACGCCGCCCCTAATCCCTTCGATGCAGGCGTTAGTGTGCTCGTGCTAGACGCGCCCGACGGTAGAGAACTTTGGCTGAATACCGTGATATCTGGCGCCGATCGGGGCGGCCACTTTCTCAAAGACTTGGGAATAACAATGTATCCAAACGCTTCGCCGCAATCAGTCATTGCCCAAACCGACTATACCTTCGGGCAATCCGGCGCAGACGAATTACACAAACGCGTTGTCGACACTGATCACGTGGGTGAAGAAAAACTTTCCTGCAGCACGAGCGACGAAAGGGCAGCTCACCTTGGGCAAGTTGCCCGAGAGATAACGCAAAGTCTGACCCGGAGTGAACAAATGGGCGCCAATAGTCAGTTAGTAACTGACTATGCTGAAATAGCTGGTTTGATGACCTTGCTAGACAGCTCCGTTGTTCGTAGACCCCAGTAACGGCCGCTCGAATGCCTACGTTGCCATTGTAACCATGGCCGTTCAGCCAGCCCGCCAAGATGCCGTCGTAACCGCCGAGAAGTGTTACAATTAAGCTAAGTTATGCTCATGCTTTCATTTTTCTCATGGTGGTACGGCGCAGGCCTAGCCGGGCTGGTTCGCAATATCCGCCGTCAGATGCAGCAACTAGCCGATATGTTCTCGGTAGCGATACTGCTGCGGACTTTGCTGGCGCCCTGGCGGCGCATCATTACCTACCCGGGTGCCGGTCTCGAAGCGCACCTACGGGCCGGGCTCGACAATCTAGTGAGCCGGGTGATAGGGCTGTTTGTGCGGGTAACTGTGTTACTAGCGGCAGCGGGTTTATTTACCGTGCTAACAATCGTTGGCGCGCTCGAGATCATATTGTGGCCCCTATTGCCCGGACTGGCCTTGGGCTTGATCGTGTGGGGGCTTGTCTAACATGACTCATCTCGACCTTACTTCGACCCGGGCCAAAAAAGCTCGCGCCGGTAAACGGCTTGGCTCTGCCAGTTTTCGAGCGCTCATGGTGCTGGCTGGATCGTTGCTACTTGGTGGACTTGGGCTCATCAGCTTACACCACAGCCTCGGTTATGGGCTCTGCGGGCTTGGTCTGGTTAGCTACATGCTCGCCCAATGGATTCAAAACGACCTGCTAACCGTTCGGCCAACCGGCAATTCGCTCAATGAGAAGCTCGACGGAGCAGTCCTGCAGCGGCTGTCGGCCAGCCAGGCGTTAAGCCCGCAATCGGTCTGGCAGGCGTTGCAATCGCATTGGCAAGTCGTGTTCTTTAGTAATCACTTGCTTGTACCGGGTGATCTAATCCAGCAACAGTTATCAACCACCGCAGCAGACCTGTCGGCCGTGTGGGACGCGGCGGCCGGGTACGCTGCCAAAACCAACGAGCCAACGATCGAACCGGGCCACATCGCCGCCGCCCTGATCACGACCTCGCCCGCAGCCATAGCCCTCCTGACCCGCATCAAACACTCCGCTAAGGACGTCGACGCCATCCAGCAGTGGCTCAGCGACGATCTGCACCAAATCCGCCGGAAACGTCAAAGCTTTGGCGGCATCGGCCGCGATTGGGCGAGTGGCTTCACCCCCCGATTAAACCAGTTCGGACTCAATATCAGCCAATCGATTGAACGCCATGGCGCCCACTTTGGCCCGTTGGCTGAGAGCCAAGGCGTGAATGCCATTAAGAACGCGTTCAGTCACGGGGCCGGGGCGGTAGCACTCATCGGCGAGCAGGGCATCGGCAAAACCAGCCACGCCTACGCTTTGGCGCAAAATTTGTTGGCCGAGATTCACGATCGCAATCTCGAGCACAAACAAATTATCAGTCTGAGCCCAGCACACATCATTTCGGCCGCCCAACACCCCGGCGACCTCGAATACCTCGTGACACTCCTCATGAATGAGGCCTCACATGCCGGCAACATTATTTTGTTTTTGGATGACGCCCAGCTGTTCTTTGAGAACGGTGCCGGCTCATTTAACGCCACCCAAATCTTGCTGCCGGTTATGCAATCGCGCGCTGTCCAGTTTGTGTTGGCAATGACGCCCAGCGACTACCAGCGACTGCGGGCCGACAATCCGGCCTTTGCAGGGCTGCTAACACCAGTGGTGCTACAAGAACCTGACGAAACGGCCACCCTCAAAGCCCTTACCGGAGCGACGACGAGCTTTGAGATCAATCAAAAAGTTCTGATTACGTACGAGGCCCTGCAGGCAGCCTACCGGCTGAGCGGCCGCTACGAACAAGACATGGCCTACCCGGGCAAAGCGATTAACTTGCTTGAGCAGTCATTGGCCCACAGCACCGACGGGCTCGTCAACGCCGCGTCGGTCCAGGCCGCCATCGAACAAACCAAGGGCGTCAAAGTCGGCGATGTCGGTCTGGTTGAAACCAATCAACTGCTCAACCTAGAAGACGACATTCACAAACGCATGATTAATCAAACCAGAGCTGTGTCGGTCATCGCCAATGCGCTCAGGCGCTCGCGGGCCGGTGTCAGCAGCCCCAACCGACCGATTGGCAGCTTTCTGTTCTTAGGGCCAACCGGCGTCGGCAAGACGGAACTCGCAAAAGCAATCGCGGCGACCTATTTCGGCAACGAGTCAAACATGATCCGGCTCGATATGAGCGAGTACCAGCAAGAGAGCGACGTCAGCCGCTTGCTCAGCGGTGGCGAACACGAGACGAGCAGCTTACTCCTACAAATTCGCCAGCAGCCGTTTAGTGTGGTGCTGCTCGATGAGATCGAAAAGGCCCACCCAAACATCCTCAACCTACTCCTGCAGCTCCTCGACGAAGGCCAATTAACGGACAATACCGGCCGGGCGGCTTCGTTCAAAGATGCAATTATCATCGCCACCAGCAACGCCGGGGCCGATACTATCAGGACGCGCATTGAACACGGCGAATCACTCGAGACATTCGAAGCAGCGTTCATCGATGAGTTAATTGCCAGCAGCCAGTTCCGGCCCGAGCTACTCAACCGTTTTGACGAAATTGTGTTGTTCCGCCCGCTCAACGTAGGCGAACTCGGCCAAGTCGTCCGCTTAATGCTCAAAGACATTAACCGCACATTGGCGATCAAGAACATCAGTGTCGAACTAACCGATGCGGCCGTGGCTAACATAGTCGAAGTCGGCAACGATCCACGACTCGGCGCCCGGCCAATGCGCCGCGCTCTGCAACGAGCCGTTGAAGATACTGTCGCTCAAAAAATTCTGCGCGGCGAGGTCAACCCAGGCGACCACGTCCTACTCGACACTCCAGACTTAGCCCTCTAGCTAGCAGAGGAGCTGGCTTCGTGGCGTAACTAATCAATTGTAGAAATGGCGCTGCGTAATGACCGGCTTAGGCGGCACTGATTGTGGTGCCGATTGTTTGTTTGTGTACCGCCAACTTGATGTTGTCGGTTAGATTGGCGTTAAAAACGATAATCGGCAGGTTGTGCTCGAGCGCCAAACCCATGGCGGCCTTATCCATAACTTTGATATTATCATCGGATACCGCCTGTATGAACGTCATGTGGTCAAGCTTCGTGGCCTCGGGGAACTGGGCTGGGTCTTTATCGTAGACGCCGTCAACTTTTGTCGCTTTAAGCACGACTTGGCAATCGAGTTCAAGCGCCAACGATACGGCCGCCGTGTCTGTCGTTAAGTAGGGTCGCCCGATGCCGCCGGCCACAATCACGACCCGGCCTTTTTTCAAATGACTCTCGGAGCGGCGGTGCGTAAATTGATCGGCAATTTGATCGGCTTTAATCGTCGTAACAACACGGGCGGCCACGCCGGCATTATTGAAGATATCAGATAGAGCCAAACCGTTCATCATCGTCGCAAGCATCCCAATGTTGTCAGCCGTCACACGTTGTATGCCGTGACCGACCAGCTGCATGCCCCGGGCGTAGTTGCCACCGCCGACCATAATCACAACTTGGGTACCGCTATCAACAACTTTTTTGACCTCAGCGGCCAACCAGGCGCTGAACTCGGCATCGATACCATTTTCAAATTTACCGGCTAATTGCTCCCCAGAAAGCTTGAGTAAAACGCGGGCGTAAGGTTGAGTATCCATCTAGCTATCCAGTTTATCAAACAATCCGCTCGCTGGGTACTGTTTGCTGTTTTGTCAGCCGGAGCTACACGCTATACTAGACTCATGATTAAGCTATATTCATGGAACGTGAACGGTATCCGCGCCGTCGCCCGAAAAGAGTTGTGGCAGCCGTTTATCGAAGCTGAACGTCCGGACATTGTCTGCTTGCAGGAGATTAAGGCCAAGCCGGAGCAGATCGATCTGCCGCTGGATGGCTACACGGCTTTTTGGTATTCGGCCGAAAAACCCGGCTATTCGGGTACGGCGATTTTGAGCAAAATCGCACCGATCCAGGTCATCAACGGCTTTCCGCGCGACATAATCGAAGCGTTTAGCGTAACCGGCGACAGCTACGGCGACCCTAATCTCGAGGGCCGGGTGATGGCTGCCGAGTTCGAAAAATTCTGGCTCGTCACGGTCTACACACCCAATGCCAAAGAAGATCTAAGCCGCGTTCGGCTACGCCATGCTCATTGGGACCCCGCCTTCCTAGCTTACTGCCAGCAACTCGAGCAGTCCAAGCCCGTAGTGTTCTGCGGTGACCTTAATGTCGCACACACCGAAGATGACCTCGCCAATCCAAAGTCCAACCGCGGCAAAAAGGCTTTACCGACGAAGAGCGTTCGGGTTTCCAAGCGTACGTCGACAGCGGCTTTGTCGACACGTTCCGCTTGTTTACGCAGGGTAATGGCTACTACAGCTGGTGGAGCCACTTTGCCCATGCCCGAGACCGTAACGTCGGCTGGCGGATCGACTACTTTTTGGTCTCGGCCAGCTTAAGCGCAAGTGTTACAAGCGCCGCTATCCACGCTGCTGTGTTGGGCTCGGACCACTGCCCAATCAGCGTCACACTCGCAATCTAACTCCTTACCCATATCCTTACGTGGCAAACCCAAGGAGCCCCTACAAAACACGGCTTTGCGATACAAGTGATAGTTTGATGGAACGTGGCCGACCGTCTCTTGTCTAGGGGTTCTAGCGAATTCTCAGGCGAAGCTCTCCGGTGTCCATTGCTGCAGTTCTTGCAAATGCCCAAATATTATCGCCTCCGTCTCAAGCTGCAAAACCATGGTGGTGGCCAGCCGAAGAGGCTCCTCGGCAAAACGCGGCATTTCATCAGTCAGACACTCGGCAACGAGCAACAAATTCGAGGCTTTTCGTATAACGAGAGTTTGGAGGCTGGAAAACTGATGCGTATTCGCCAAAAAAACCGCCGCTTCGGCGGTCAGTTTAGTCCCGCCAGACGCCGCCGAAACGAGCCGATTGGTGAGAGCCCGGTGCAACAGCTCTCGTTCAAATGCCGTAACCTGATCGATTTTGACGAAGTCATCAGTAGTTTCAAATCTCATGAATTATCAATATAGTACTCGCTTTTGACCTAAAACCTAAGCTAAAAAACGCGTCACCAGTCTGTTACACTACACGTGTAGCCTTCAACCAAAGCCGAAAGGAACCTCAGTGACACCCGACACACATACCAACAGTGAGCTGACCCTAGCCGTCGGCGGCGGCCACCGACTCTATGTGCAGGATTGGGGCAACCCAGCCGCTACCACACCCATTATTAGTCTGCACGGTGGCCCAGGCGGTTCCAGCAAAGACAGTGCTAAAGCCAACTTTGACCCCACCACCCAGCGCGTCATCTTTTTTGACCAGCGTGGCTGCGGCCGAAGCACACCATACGGTTCACTGGCGCACAACACCACGGCTGACCTTGTAGCCGACATCGAAGAAATCGCTAACCGCCTAGAACTCCCTGCCTTCATACTGACCGGGGGTTCGTGGGGGTCATGCCTAGCCCTGGCTTTCGCCCTAGCACACCCTGACCGTGTCAGCGCCCTGCTACTGCACGGAATCTTTACTGGCTCTGAGGCGGAAAATAATTGGGATAATACAGGCCAGTGCCGCTTCTTTTTCCCCGAAGCATGGGCAGCATACCTTGCCGCCACCCCAGCCGAGCACCAGTCCGCCCCAAGGGCCTACCATACTGCCCAAATCCTCGGCAAAGATGCCGATCGTGCGAAGTTATCCGCCTACGCCTACGGCCGACTCGAAGGTTCCCTCATCAAGCTCGACGACCGCTTTACCATGGAACCGTTCGACACGTACGATCCGACCGGCACCCGCCTCGAAGTTCATTACTTAGCGAACGCTTGCTTCATGCCTGAAAACTTTATTCTCGATAACGCCGAGCGCTTGACCATGCCGGTCTGGCTGGTCCAGGGCCGCTACGACATGGTCTGCCCACCCATAACCGCTTATCGGCTCCACCAAAATTTACCCAATGGTCACCTGATTTGGACAGTAAACGGCCACAAAGCCGAGCACGAAGCCGCTACCGTTCTAACATTATTAGGACAACTGGCCGGCGTAGGTACATTATGAGCACTGCTCGGCCGTTTGCCGTCTTTGACCTCGACGGCACGCTCATCCGCTGGCAGCTCTATCACGCCATTGCCGACGAGTTGGCGAGGGAAGGCCACTTTGGGGTGATCGAATACGAAAAAGTCCGCCAAGCCCGCTTGAACTGGAAACAACGGGCTTCGTCTAGCTCATACGCTGAGTATGAGCAAACCCTCATCAACCTCGTCGACGTAGCGATTAGCAGTATAAGCGTCGTTGCGGTAAACCGGGCTTGCCAAGCAGTGCTCGCCGAATACAAAGACCAGGTTTACGCCTATACCCGTGACCTGATCCGGCAGCTACAAAGCGCTGGCTATTTGCTATTTGCAATCTCGGCCTCGCAAAATGAGATCGTTAAGCTCTTGGCCGAACACTACAAGTTCGATGATTATGGCGGCTCGATTTACGAGACCAAAAACGGCTATTACACCGGAAGCAAAGAGCTAATGAAGCGCGAACGCAAACCAGCCTACTTGCGCACCCTCGTCGCTAAACACCAGGCAACCTGGGACGGCAGTATCGCAGTTGGGGACAGCGAAAGCGACATACCGATGCTCGCCAGCGTGCAACATCCCATCGCGTTCAACCCGACCCACGAATTATTTGAACACGCCAAGCAACACGGCTGGAAAATCGTGATCGAACGAAAAAACGTGGCCTACGAATTATCACCGGGGGCCGACGGCTACGTCTTGGCCGATTCAACAACCAGCTCGAGCCCAGCTATTGAACGTGGCTAGGCGGGCGGACCAGCGCCGAGCCTGAAGCACATTTAACAGCGGCCGTTCATGGTATTATACCTGTATGGACCGTAGCTATTGGCACCGGCAAATAACCTCCGAACCGCTCTTTCCCGATTTGCAGTGGAGCCGCCCCGAAAACCGGCAGTTTGCCGGCAAATTATTGATTGTCGGCGGCAACGCCCACGGCTTTGCCGCCGCGGCTGAAGCCTACGGTTTGGCCGAGAAGGCCGGTATCGGCACAGCCCGCGTGCTGCTGCCCGATGCCCTGCAAAAAACCGTTGGCCGAATTTTTAGCGCCGGCGAATACGCCCCGAGCACGCCAAGTGGCAGTTTCGGTCAAAAAGCCATCGGCGAACTGCTGCCGATGAGCGCCTGGGCCGACGGAGTGTTGCTGGCGGGCGACTTGGGCCGCAACAGCGAAACGGCCATTTTACTCGAAAGTTTTGTCACTAAATACAGCGGGCAAGTCACGCTCACGCGCGATGCAGCCGATTATTTCACCAGCTCGCCGAAGCCAATTCTTATACGCCCCAACACGCTATTGGTGATCAGCTTCGCCCAACTCCAAAAGCTCGCTATGCAGGCCAAGTACCCGGCGGCGTTCACTTTTGACATGGACTTGCTGCGCTTGATTGACCAGTTGCATGAGTTTAGTCTGCGTTACGAGGTAGCGATTATCGTGCGCCACCTCGATACCGTCATTGTCGCTATGCGCGGGGAAGTCAGCACCACCAAATTGCCCACTAGTAAACTGGCATGGCGGCTAGAGACGGCGGCACAGGCCAGCGTGTGGTGGCTGCAGCAGCCGACCAAAGGGTTTGAGGCATTGAGCACGGCGGTTATTGAGGGGGCGATTGGGGCGTAGGCAGATGCCTATAAGGCGTTGTTTTGATGGGTTATCATGGGGGTTAGTTTTGAGATCAGTCACTATCACTTAACCCATTACTTGCCATTATCGAGGAGGGATCGCTTCACTGCGTTGCGCTCCGCCACAAAGTCATACTATAGCTTCTCGCCAGGAAACCTTTTGATTTTTATAAGTAGGTTTTCTTGGGCTTAAGCATATATCTGGCTAATCGCACAGCTATCGGAGCAAGCTCCTGCGCGTGACTTTGCTCTGCCGCACCCTTCCGTTCGCTTCGCTCTCTAGTCGGGTTCAATTCCACGCACCAACTAAAATAGACTGGCAAGCCAGTTCTTTTGATT
>JBBRZI010000011.1:0-24797 GCA_038236865.1 Saccharimonadales bacterium (SeqCode) | reverse complement strand
GCTGTTTGGCACCTCGATGTCGGCTCATCTCATCCTGGGGCTGGAGCAGGTCCCAAGGGTCCGGCTGTTCGCCGGTTAAAGAGGTACGTGAGCTGGGTTCAGAACGTCGTGAGACAGTTCGGTTTATATCCGCTGTGGACGATAGGAAATTTGAGGGAATTTGCCCCTAGTACGAGAGGACCGGGGTGAACGCACCGCTGGTGTATGGATTGTCATACCAATGGCATTGTCCAGTAGCTATGTGCGGACCAGATAAGCGCTGAAAGCATATTAAGCGCGAAACTGACCCCAAGATTAGATTTCCCTATGAGCCCCCAGAAAGACTATCTGGTTGATAGGTGCAAGGTGGAAGTGCAGCAATGCATGTAGCTGAAGCATACTAATAGGGCCATTGACTTTTTACGATCTCTAATTCAGTGCTGTTTACAGCCTGGATTAGAGATAGCAATTGACTAGTTATTGGTGCATACCAAAACATTTTTCAATTAACGATTTTTCATTTAACAAATGATTTGTAGAATTCTTGTTTTCCATTGATCCCAAATTCTGGGCAATCGGATACATGAAGACCAGCAAATATTTGATACATGTAAATTGATGAATGATTAATAATTTTGCACCCGTTTGTTTAAGATTTTGAACTTTTACATATATTGATCCGTACTACTTGTACTTGGACACCAAACACGACCGTTGTTTGACTCTGATTTGCGAGCGCACTATCTGATAAATGATAATTGCTGCCTGCAAATTGAGTGAACGAAGTTCGCGTTTGGTGCCCATAGCGCGAGGGCAACACCTGTTCCCATACCGAACACAGCAGTTAAGCCTCGTAGCGGTTACAATACTTGGGGTCCACCCCTGGGAAGATAGCACGGTGCCAAATTATAGAAGAGCTCTCCGAAAGGAGGGCTCTTTTCTTATTTGTGGAGCGTCTCAGCAGGTTTACTTGGCCACAACAGGGTGACCTCATAAATAGTTGGGGATACTAGGCAGACGGGTTAGAATAAGCATAAGAATATAAGGAGTATCCCCCCATGTCTCAAATTGACATCAAGTCGCCCGATGAGGACGAAAATTTTGATATAACCAGTGAAGATACTGGCAATGTGCCAATGACTGCAGAGGATCGATCAAAGCCTATTTCTGATTTTATTACTAATAAACCAGAAGCTACTGAGGATGTAACTCGTGTTGATACGGAAGCAGCAGGTGCAACTGCCCCTGAGGTTAAGGAGTCCGAAGGCGAAGCTGCCGCCGAATCCGAAACTGAAGCCGAGTCTGCCACTGCGCCCGAATCCGAAACTGAAACTGAATCTGAGGCAGATCTTTCCGCCGAATCCGAGCCTACCGTCGAGGCTGAACCCGAATCCGAAGAAGCCAATGCTAAAGTCGAAGCCGAAGCTGAGGCCACCGCCCCAGCGCCAACTGTTCTTGCCCAGGCTGTCGGGCCAACGCCCGTTGCCCAGCCGCGTACGCACTATGGCCGTATGGTCGTGGAAGCGTTACTTGCCGTCGCCGTCGTCGGTTTGGCACTGTGGAGCTGGAACCTCTACACCGATCGCCAGAATCTGCAGGATCAGCTGTCGACAATTACCAATAACCCTCAGGCGCTGGTTGAAAAGCAGACCCAAGATTTGATCGGTCGCGTTGGGCTGCTCGTGCAGCTGCCCCAAGGGGAAACTCCAACCGTCGCTGCCGTGAGCGATGCCGCCCAAGCCAAACAGCAATCAGCCTTCTTTGCCAATGCGCAAAACGGTGACAAGGTGCTTATGTACGTTAAGGCAGGCAAAGCTATCTTGTATCGACCCAGCACCAATAAGATTATTCTGGAAGCACCGCTGACGTTTAACAGCACAACCAGTACCGCTCCAGTTGTCAAAAAATAGACGCAGGCCAACAAGTGATGAGCGGGCTACAAACCGCGGTTCACCCCTGTAACTTCCGACCTCTCCGTTTCAAAGCAAGGGCTGTGGCCCAATACCGAATTTCTTACAGACTAACATAAGCTCTATCTATTACTATGGTTGGTATGCTCAAGGCACAGGCGAGTATCAGACGGCGCCTACCTAATAATTGTCTTGAGGTGTAAGGAGGATAGGAATATGGCAGGAACAGCAAAAGGCGGCCGGCAGGCTGCACTGAAGAATAAGAAAAAGTACGGTTCTGATTTTTACTCACGTATCGGCAGGATGGGTGGCCAGCGCGGCACAACTGGTGGCTTTGCCGCCGGTGAAGAGGGCCGTAAGCGTGCCAGCATCTACGGGGCCCTCGGTGGCTCCAAATCACGGCGCAGTTAGTTGCGATCCATAGCCTCGCAGTAAACCCGCTCATTTTTTTGAGCGGGTTTTTGCAAATTATTTTGGGAGCCCAATCGCTGCCCCGGATTATATTACGCTTGGCAGTCATGTCCAGTCATTGCATGGTAGCCGGAGACAAACAGGTGCATTGCCGAGTCCAGCCGGCAGCCGAGCCCTTTGCCTCATTAGAGAAATAGAGGGTCGACTACAGGGATTTATGCCGGCGCGGCATTGAGTTGCCGATTGGCTCTGTGCAGAGTTGGCCAAGAGCTTCGTTACTTTGGCGGCCCAAAAAAGGACTACTAAGATAAAGCTGCAGTCTGGAATGGTTGAGCGATGATGTCTCTAGGGTAGAGTACCTACCGGCGTAGAGGTTGATTAAGATCCCAGCTTGTGCCGGGATACGGTATGCAAGGGGCTGAGTTGAAGACGAAGAGCGCCCTGGGATGACCGCGTGAGAGGACGGACCTCTCACAATTGCCGAGAGCTCTATCTGGGACATTGTGCGCCAGCTATGCTGTGAGAGGTCCGTCCTCTCACAAAGTTAGGACAACAGTTTTGCTGGGATACACGAGACATGTTCAGCCTTGCCGCGGATTAATTGTGGGTGGATCTAGAATGACGGAGCATAAAGCAGGGGGTTAGGGACGGCAGGACGGCAGGACGGTAGGACGGCAGGACGGTAGGACGGCGTAAAGGGCTAACCAGAATAAAAAAAAGGAGGGGGGTGAGGCAAAGATTAACAGAAGATTAAGTTTTAAGTACAAGCTTATTGACATATAAACAATAGCGTGATATCATAGTAAAGATTTCGAGAGAGATTTGAGGGTTTCATCTACAGCGTAGATGGGGCCTTTTTATTTACTTTTGATAGGCGAGATTATCACTTATAACGGAGGTCAATCATGGCTGGAACTAAAGCTGGTGGCGAAGCCGCTGCCGCAACGAACAAGAAGAAATATGGTGCTGACTTTTACGCTAAAATTGGTGCAAAAGGTGGCAAATTAGGCCGCACCGGTGGCTTTTACGCTAACCGTGAACTCGCCCGTGCCGCTGGCGCTCGCGGTGGTCGCGTTTCTCGTCGCACCAAGAAAGCTGAGTAAGCCCATGCGATTGGTCAAGCACTATAGCAAGTGGTCGGCTTTGGGTCTTCGATATTACTTCTTAGCCCCCCGACCACAGCTCGAACGCGAAATCATCGCGCTGGCCCGCTCAAACTAGTCTTAGAACCTGTTCTTAAGCTAGCAAATACCGTCTGTTTCGTGAAATACGGCAGACGGTTTTTTGAGTTTACTCGATCGGTACGACCGACAGAAACGTGACGGGGTGACGCGCCAGACGGCGTGGCAGTTATAGCAGCGATAGTGGGCGTAATCGTCTTGTTGCAAGCACTTACTGGCACAGCTGGGGCAGATACTCCGTTTGTAGAGCCAGTCGCGGTAGGTGTCTAGGCAGTCTTGTACGTGATCTTCGTCGAGTACGACCGCAAATTGGGCGGCTAGCTCGCGGGCTTTTTCCCAAGCGGCCACCTCAAGGCGCAGTAGCGAGTAGTCGGCCTGATAGGCGGTATGCCCGAGTAGGGCGTGGCCGGTTTCGTGCAAGAGTGACCAGCGATCTCGTTGGTCGTCGGTGCCAATTTTATATATGATTTCGTGGGTTTCGGGTGACCAGCTAAATTGCTTGCCGCTGGCAAACTCGAGATGAGGGTAGGCAGTTTTGAGGCTAGCGAGTAACAGTTCCATAGGTTTCCTTCGCCAGATCATAGCAGCCATAGACAACGGCTTCTTCGGCTCGCTGGGCGCCGACAATCGGGGGAATTGGCAAGAGGGGCAAGTGATAGGTTTGGAGGTCTTCAGCCAAAAAATTGCCGTAGCGGTCAAAGTAGGTGCCGACGCTGCCACCGATGACGATGACGTCTGGCTGGAACATAGCGATCATTTCGAGGAGGCCGAGGCTTAGGTCGCGCGTGATGTGGCGCCAGGTGGTATCGTCGGTAATATCGACGGCTCGCTTGCCGTAGCGCTCAACAATAGCGCGGCCGGAGGCAAAACTCTCCCACGGTACGATTTTGCCATCGTGCTCAAACATCATCGTGCGCCCGCCGCCATCGCCAATGTTGGTGTCGATTTTTGCGTTCACGACCAGGGAGATACCGATGCCAGTGCTGACGGTCACGTATAGAACTCGGTGGTAGGTGTCTTTGAGCAGCAAGGCTTCAGACAGACCGCCGAGCTTGGCGTCGTTTTCGACGGCTACGGGGCAGCCGGCAATCCGTTCGACGTCCGCGTGAATCGGGACGTTTTGCCAGGGTAGGTTGCTATAACTAACACCAACTCCCAATTCCCGGTCAAAAACGGTCACGGGCATTGCTAGGCCGCCTGCGAGGTAGTTGTGAGTGTTGAAGCCGGCCAGGGTGTCGGAGAGTTGCTTAAGAAATTCGTCGTAGTCGGGCGGGGTAGGGAACTTGGCGCGTTCGATGATAACGCCGTTTTCGTCGAGCGCCGCAACAAGAGTTTTTGTGCCGCCAATATCTATCCCCAAATACATAATTGCAGTGTACCACCGACGTAGGCAAACAGACAAACATCGAGAACGTTAGATGCTTTGCCGGCTGTGGGAGCCACAGATTAGCCCCAACTTGTGCGCCACGTACCGCGGGCGCGGACTCAAAATAACCAAGAGCTACCCCCCAACTCCCAACTACTAATCCCGAACTCCCAGAGCGGGGCTTTACCCCAAGGGGTGGATAGGATATAATTAAAGACAATCTTACAAACAACGTAACCAGAGGTGCTCTCGGGCCATCTCACCGGCTACCGATGTCTGCAGGAAATACACTTATAAAGGAGGCATGAAAGCTCATGTCAAAGTCAATGTTAACAATGGATGAATTGCTGCTTAGCAGCGAAATTAAAGAACTGGCCACCGGTGATGTGGTCGAAGGGGTAATTACCTCTGTCCGTAAGAACGAAGTCTGGATTGACCTCGGCGCCAAAGGTGTCGGAGTCGTCATGCGCCGCGAAATTGGTCACGGCCAATCCCTAGAGGTCGGTACGAGCATTACGGTGAGCGTGATCGATCCAGAAATGGAAGAAGGCCACGCGCTGCTCAGTATGAAGCGCGCTGTCAAAGACCGTGGTTGGGACGAAGTGCAGCGCCTCTTTGACGCCCAAGAAATCGTCGAAGTCACGCCATACGACGCTAACCGGGGCGGACTACTCGTCGAGCTGGAAGGCATTCGTGGTTTCTTGCCGGTTAGCCAATTGGCGGCTGGGCACTACCCACGCGTATCCGGTGCCGACAAGGACGAAATCCTGCAGAAGCTCAACGCCCTGACGGCAATTACGTTGCGCGTGCGCATTCTTGATGTCAGCCGTAAAGACAACAAGCTGATTTTCTCCGAAAAAGAAGCCGTCAAAGACGACATGCAAGCTCGCTTCTCCGAACTCAAGGTTGGTGATGCCGTCGAAGGCATTGTTACTGGCGTAATCGACTTTGGTGCATTCATCAATGTTGATGGCATTGAAGGCCTGATTCACATTAGTGAGATTTCGTGGGAGCGTGTCGACAACCCGCGTAATTACGTCAAGGTTGGTGATACCGTTACTGCTAAGATCATTGCGATCGATAAAGATCGCCTCAGCTTGAGCCTCAAACAAATGGTGGAAGACCCTTGGTTGAGCGAAGTCAAAGCCTTCAAAAAAGGTGAAATCGTCGAAGGCAAAGTTACCCGGATTACTCCATTTGGGGCATTCGTGCAGCTGAGTGCCAGCGTCGAGGCCCTTGTTCACGTCAGTGAAATGAGCGACGAAGAAACCGTCGACCCCGAAAAGCTATTCCAGTTGAACGAAAAGAAGCAATTTAAGGTACTCGATATCGATACCGATAACCGCAAAATTGCGCTTTCGCTCAAGGATGCAAAGAAGTAGAGCTACAATATGTTGCACAACACCTTGTAGTTCTATCAGCCCTAGTGCTGATGCAAAGATAATTGGCCGTCGGCCAGGAAAGAGTGCTAAATAGATGAGTAACGTAATCGAAATCGAAGACATGATCACTGTTGGCACTCTGGCCGAACGGTTGATGATTCCTGTCAGCCGCCTGATTGGCGAGTTGATGAAGAACGGCGTCATGGCCACGGTGAATGAGCGGATCGATTTCGATACCGCTCAAATTATTGTTGAAGAGCTAAAGCTCGATGTCAGTCTGGCCCGCCAGGCTACGACCGAAGCTGCCGCGCCGACCCGCCACAAGATTGTCATGAGCGACAAGGCCGTTTCCCGGCCGCCAGTTGTGGCGGTGATGGGTCACGTTGACCACGGTAAAACCAGCCTACTCGACGCGATTCGTTCGAGCCACGTCGCTTCGCATGAAGCCGGCGGCATTACCCAACACATTTCGGCTTACCAGGTCACCCACAATAAGCGCGCCATCACATTTCTCGATACGCCCGGCCACGAAGCCTTTGCGGCGATCCGTGAGCACGGGGCGCTCCTCACCGACATCGTTATCATCGTTGTTGCCGCCGATGACGGCATCAAGCCGCAAACCATCGAAGCTATTCGTTTTGCGCGCAAGGCTGGGGTGAAGATTATCGTCGCCGCCAATAAAATGGATAAAGAGGGCGCCGACGTCAACCGTCTCAAGCAGCAGCTGTCCGAGCAAGATCTTCTGGTCGAAGAGTGGGGTGGCGACACCTTTGTGGCTGAAGTCTCGGCCAAAACCGGTAAGGGTGTTCCAGAATTACTCGATATGATTCTGCTCGTCACCGATGTCGAAGAGCTCAAAGCTGACATCGATGTGCCCGCCCGCGGCTTGATTATTGAAGCTCGTATTGAAAAGGGCCGCGGCCCGGTGGCGCACGCGCTGGTTGAAACCGGCACACTCAAGCCCGGCATGTTTATCGTCGCCGGTAGCAGCTATGCCAAGATACGCAACCTTGAAACTACCGATGGAATCCCCGTAAAACTGGCAACGCCTTCGATGCCGGTGGCCATTACTGGCTTCAAGACATTACCGGAATTTGGTGATGAATTTGTCGCCGTAGCTAACGAACATGCCGCCCGCACAATGTCCGAAAATTCAGCGATTGAACACCAAGCTATTGGCGGCCATAACACGGTTGGCAGTAGTGAACTCATCCGCATGATTAATCGCAACAATGAAGTCCAAGAACTCAACGTCATCATTAAAGCCGACGTGCAAGGCTCCCTGACATCGGTCATCGACAGCCTCAAAGCGCTCGATACCAATGAAGTGGCCGTCCGGGTTGTCAGCTCGGGTGTCGGCGCCATCGGCGAGAACGACCTCCACCTGGCGCACTCGAGTGACGCTATTGTGATCGGCTTTAACGTCGGCCTGTCGACGAGCAGCAAGCAACAAGCCGCTCGCGATAAGGTTAAAGTCCAGCTCTACAAAGTTATCTATGAACTCATTGACGACGTCAGGAACAAACTCAGCACGTTGCTCAAGCCGGAAATCGTCGAAACTGAACTCGGTCGACTGGTCGTACGCGGTATATTCAATACAACCAAAACTGCTGTCATTTGTGGCGGGGAAGTTACTAAGGGTAAGCTTACTGTGCCAGCCTTGGCCCGCGTCACCCGCGATAAAGACATCCTCGGTGAAGTCGAGATTACCGGCCTTAAGCGTGGCCCATCCGAAGCGAAAGAAGTTTTCGAGGGCGAAATGTGTGGTCTGAGCTTTAGCACCAAACAGCGGCTCGATTTGCAGGAGGGTGATCACATCGAACTCTTCACTCGTCATTCGGTTGAACGCAGCCTGTAACGGCGGCTCGGTGCTCTAGGCATGATCTGTCAATGAATGGTACAATGATGCCGATAGCTAAGGAATAGAATATGCTTAAAATTGATAATAATTTACTACAAGACATCGGGTTGGGCACACTGCCCGAAGCCGAGAAAAACGGCCTACTCAAGCATATCTATGAAACGCTCGAGATGCGCGTCGGTATGCGCTTGGCCGATCAGATGACGAATGAACAGCTCGACGAATTTGAACGTTACTTTGAAGCCAAGGATGATGCCGGTGCCTTTAAGTGGCTCGAGACTAATTTTCCCAATTATAAAGACATTGTGCAGGAAGAGTTTGAGAAGCTCAAATCAGAAGTCGCTGGCTCGGCGCCCCAAATTTTAGCGGCTAGCCAGCAAGCTCAAGCGGCTGCTCCGGCACCCCCTCAGTTTGCTGACCCGCTGGCTCCGCCGGTCATGAGCCCCGATCAACCGCAATCCCAGCAACCCCAATATCCACCCCGACCTCAGTATCCCGACCTGCAACAACCCCCGCAGCCAGTAGCCCCCCCGCCATTTCAGCCCCAACCCCAATATCCTGACCAGCAGCCACCAGCCGGCCCACTAGCGCCCCAAGGCTAGTACTAAACAGCTAGAAACGAGTTTGAGGCACTCGGTACTTCAGCGAGTGTCGCTATGGTTGATGCGGAAGTTGATAACCGGCCAAGAAAGCGGCGGCCGACATCTCTTTTTTGCCAGCTGGGATAAGGCTGTCGATCACAAGTACGCCGTCGCTAGCTTGAATGCCAAACGATTTATCGGCCAACCACAGCGTGCCGGGGGCAGCGAAACCCGGTCCAATGTGGGCCCGCGTGATGAGTATGTCGGTACCGCCAACGTTGGTACGGCTGCGGGGCCAGCCGTCGTATGCCCGAACGGCGCGCTCAAGTTCGGCGACGGGTTTGTGCCAGGCCGCCAGAGGGAGGCTACCGGCATCTTTGGCGATCTTTTCGTCGTACTGCGCCTGAGCTTCGTCTTGGGCCACCGGGATAAGCGACCCGTCAAGGATGGTGGGTAAATACGATAGTAGCATGGCCACGCCGACACCCAGGAGCTGGTCGGCGAGCGCTTGCTTGGTTTCATTGCCCGCCAGTCGAACGGTTTCTTGGGCGTAGATCGGGCCGCTATCCATGCTGGCGACGAGCTGCATCAGCGATACGCCCGTTTCTTGGTCGCCGTTTAAAATGACGCTCTCCAGCGGGGTCGGCCCGCGGTGGCGTGGCAGTAGTGACGGGTGGATGTTGACGATGCCACGGGGGAACAGATTGATTATCGACGGGGGGATGTATTTACCGAAGGCCACCAACACCCCGGCATCGGCCTGCAAGGTAGCTAGATCGTCTTTGATTTCGGCCAATTTGGCGGGTGCCAGCAGTGGTATGCCGGCCGCCAAAGCGAGCTCGGCAATCTCGAGGGGGCGCGACTTGCGGGATCGGCCAGCCGGGTCTTGAGCGATAATCACGGCCCCGACGTTGTAGCCGGCCTCAATCAGCGCGCGGAGTGCTGGTGCCGTCGTGCTGACGCCAGTGGCGAGCCGCTCATTCCCGAAGAACACGATTTTATGGCCGGAGCCCTTGAGCGGAGTATCCGTCGTTGATGGCTGCGTCGTAGTCGGCCAATCCGATCCGTAGCTTACGCTCCGCATCGGGCCGTCCGGCTGGTTTCGCTCATCAATCACCGAAGACTCCTCGGGCTCAAGCTTCTGGCCATAAGATCTGATTTTGGGTGACATCATCGTAATTTAGTTGCTCCAGCTCTCCGGCCGTGTTGAGTTCAAAAAAAGCTTTGGGGTTGTCTCTGATGTGATCGATAAAAACGATACCGTTCGTGTGATCAATTTCGTGTTGGAAGACGCGGGCCAAAAACCCATTGGCGGTTGTCCGGAATTCGTGGCCGTCAATATCGAGGGCTTTGACGCGAACTTTGCTATAGCGCGGCACCTTGCCGTAAATCAGGGGGACGCTGAGACAGCCTTCGAAATCTTCTTCGATTTTGCCTTCAAACTTGGTAACCTCGGGGTTGATGTACGCCGTGAAGGTGTGGTTTTCTTTGTTGTCGTAATCGTTGCGCACGACAACGACTCTATACAATTGGTCGATTTGGATGGCGGCGAGGGCTACGCCGACTTCGTGCTCGCGGCTGGCGTCCCAGTTCATGGTGGCGGCTTCCATGTTGGTTACGAGTTGCTTAATCTCGTCGCTGATGATGCCGATGCGTTGTGATTTTTGCCGAAGGCGGGGATTGGGCAGCGTTATAATATCGTCTTTTGTCATTGCCAAAAGTATAACAGATTAGACACGCTAGTGAACCCTTGATCAGCTTGAATCGTTGTGGTCTTCGCTGCCAAAGAGTTGGTAGATGGGGGGTAGTAGTTGGTAGTTAGGGGGGGCTGCGGCTCAACCCCAACTACCATCTACCAACTACCATTTACCATTTACCATTTATCATTTATCGACTGCCAACTACCTGCAGCCTGTGCCTAGAGCAAATCGATGGGGTCGATGTCAAAGGACCAGCCACTGGTTGGCAGGGAATTGATCACTTTGATAAGCTCGGGGCGATCGACGGCTTTAACGACGAGCTGCCACTGAAATTTGGCCTGGAACTTTTCGTAAAAACACGGGGCGGGGCCTTCGACACGGACTTTAAGACCACTCGCTTGGATAGCGGCCTTCAGCTTGCCGGCGGCCAGTTCGGCCGAGCGGCTGGTGGCCCGGCGGCAGGTTAACTTGAGCAGGTAACAGAACGGTGGGAACAGAAACTGCTGGCGGGTTTTGAGCTCGTTTTCATAAAAGCCCTGGTAGTCGCCGGCAATCGCGGCCTGCAGGATCGGGTGATCGGTGTGGTAGGTTTGGATGATTGCCTGGCCGGCGACGTGGCCACGGCTAATTCGCCCGAGCACCTGGCTGATGAGCTGGAAGGTACGCTCTTCGGCCGAAAAATCCGGCAGGTAGAGGCTGGTGTCGGCTAGCAAAATGCCGAGCGTGCTGAGCTTGGGTAGGTCGAGGCCTTTAGCCAGCAATTGGGTGCCGATCAGGATATCGATGTCGCCGCGGCGGACGCTTTCGTAGTGCTGTTCGAAGCGCTCGGCCTTGCTATTGTCGGTGTCAAAGCGGGCAATCCGGGCATTCGGAAACAGTTTGGTGACTTCATCGACGATTGCTTTGGTACCGGCCGTTTTAAATAGAATTGACGGGTGTGAGCAGGTCGGGCAGTTAGCCGGCAGGCTGGCGTGATAATCGCAACTGTGGCAGCGCAGCTCGTGCTTGTCGCCGTGGTAGGTGAGGGGTATATCGCAGTGCGGACACTCGGCCTGCCAACCGCACTTCTCGCACATGACGAGGCGGGCGGTGCCGCGTCGGTTGAGGTAGAGCAAGCTTTGTTCGCCGCGGGCGAGGGCTTGCTTGACGGCTAGGATGAGCGGTTGGCTGACGTATGACGAGCGCGGGAAGGCCGACCGATCTTTCATGTCGATCAGGGTGACTTGGCTGGCGGGATGGTCGCCTTGGGCTAATTTGAGCAACCGCACGATTGGCTTGTGCAGGCGCTCGGCTAAAAAATAATCATTGATGGCCGGGGTGGCGGAACCCAGTACCAGCGTAGCCCGGGTGAGGCGAGCCAGCGATGCGGCGACCCGGCCGGTTTGGTATTGGGGCGCCTGATCTTGTTTGTAGGCGGCTTCGTGTGATTCATCGAGTACGATCAGGCCGAGTTTTAAGATCGGACTAAACAGTGCCGAGCGCGGGCCAATTAGGATGACCGGTTGGGTGGCTTGCAGGCTGTCGAGCCAGGCCCGTTGGCGCTCGCTGGGGGCTTGCTGGGAGTGGAAGACGATGACGCGGTCGCCGAACACGTCCCGAAAATTGTTGGCCAGTTGTGAGGTCAGGCTGATTTCGGGCGTCAGGATGATGGCCGATTTGCCGCTGGCCACGGCTTTGGCGGCCAGCTCTATATAGAGCCGGGTTTTGCCGCTACCTGTTTTGCCGTGCAGCAAGTAGGTTTCGGCGGCGTCGATGGCCGTCAGGGCGGCTTGTTGCTCGGTGGTGAGCGGCGGCAGCTTGGAGCGATCGGGCGCGGTGAACTGCTGCAGTGGGGCGGCAGCGAGCTGCTTTTCGGCCAGGAGCGCCGGTAGTAACTGCTGGGCGAGGATACCGAGCGGTGCCGGGTAGTAGGTCTGGAGCCATTGGCTGAGCTTGATGAGGGGCAGTGGCAAGGCAGGTAAGGCATAGGCCCGGACGATCGGCTTGGTTTTGAAGCGGGGCTGGCTCGAGGTAGCGATGACTAGGCCCATGACGGTATCTTTTTGGAGCTCGACCTGCACGATTGCACCGATAGGCAAGTGCTCGGCGCTGCTGTAGGTAAGGGCTTCGCTGCCGTGATAGCGACTGCTGCGAACCCAAATGAGGTAGAAATGCATAGTCACAGTATAACGCCTCTGTTACGTAACGCTCAGTAACTTGGACGCATCCAACGTCATGCTTGGCTATACCCGGTATTGTGGCGATAGCTCGTTCTTGCGCTGCTTTTGTGCGGGCTAGATACCCTATGTTATTACAATGTAAACCTCATTCTTTTATCTACTCCTTTTGCTGCCAAAAGGAGCCAAAACCACCGGCGGACGTTCCGCCTTGACTAGCAGTTGTACAATATAAGCTTGCCGGCAGAACTCCTCCCGATTGTGCCACTGGCACAATCACTCGTCAGATAGCTGCCGGCACCCAAGGCCGCTTATTTTGCACAACGGCTAATCAGGGCTGCACTTTATGCCGGTTTAACCGCCATGGTGGTCGCCTAGTCGGCGACTCATTTCTGATTGGGCTCAGTATGGCAATGGGCTTTGGCCTCGGGGGAGCTAACTATCAACTTTGTAGCTACAGCTCTGCTGGTTTTAATCGCAGGCTCTAACTGTAAACTAGTAACTGCTAACTGCTCTTAATAGGAGGGTTTTTGGATTGGGTGTTGAAATGCAGGCCCGAGCTCGCTATACTAAGACTTACGTTGTTTGAAAAACAATAGAAAGACTTATGTTAGATATCTTTATTACATCCCGGGTACGTCGCAAGATCATCGTGATCTATGCTAAATATCCCGATTTTAAAACCCACGTACGTGGTCTAGCTAAGCTCATCAAAGAGGACGCCGGCAATATCCAGCGCGAACTCAAGCGCTTGGAAAAAGTTGGATTTTTAATCAGCGAACGCCAGGGTAACACCAAGGTTTATTCCACCAACAAGCAATTCCCAATCTTTAAAGAACTCCAAAGTATCGTGCTAAAATCACAACGCACAAACCAAAAACGCGTCACTGGCTAAAGCCGGATAGTCACATAGTAGAATAGTAGGATAGTAGGATAGTACAGTGCTGTCTGCCTCACTATAAAACTATCCTACTATGTAACTATTAAACTGCCAGATGGGGTTGCAAAGTCTGTCTCTGTTGTGTACAATAACCCCCTGATGATACAAGTAACCCGCAAAGATTCTAAAGAGTCACTCGAAAACCTATTACGCCGCTTTAACCGCAAGGTCGCACAGTCTGGCGCTATCGCCGTTGTCAAAGCTAATCAATACTTTGAGAAGCCCCTCAGCAAGCGTGAGCGCCGTGCCAAAGCGATTATTCGCCAAGAGCGCAAAGCGATCAAACTCCGCAAAATGAAGCTGGGACAACGCTAAACTAAGAATGATTGAGCAACAGATCGAACAGGACGTTAAAACCGCTCTGTTGGCCGGTGATGCATTACGTGTGAGCACGCTCCGTGGCTTAAAGAGCGTCTTGCTCTATGCCAAAGTTGCTGCCGGTAAGCGCGACACGGGGCTCGAGAATGACGAAGTGAGTATGCTATTAGCCAAAGAGGCCAAGAAGCGCCAAGAAAGCGCCGATATGTACGTGCAAGGTGATCGCCCGGAGAGCGCCCAAAAGGAACTCGCCGAGAAAGCCATCATTGAAGCTTACTTGCCGGCTCAACTGAGCGTCGCCGAAATCACCGCCGCTGTTGACGCCGTCATCAGCGCAAGCGGGGCAGTCGGCTTGGCCGGCATGGGCCAAGTAATCGGTACAGTCAAACAACGTCTCGGCGCCAGCGCCGACGGCTCAATTATTGCTAAAATTGCCAAAGAAAGGCTTCAACAGAAATGATCGTATTAACAGGTGTGGCGGGTGCAGGCAAGAGTATGCAAGGGCGGCTGTTTGCCGATGAGCACGGCTATGCCTGGATCTCGACTGGTGAGCTCTTTCGGGTCCTCGTAACGGGCGAACGTCGTCAGCGCATGCTGGCCGGTGAACTACTGAGCGACGATGAAGTCATTGAGCTGGTTGATAAAACCCTCAAGCTCATTGATACCAGCGACGAATTTTTACTTGACGGTTTCCCGCGCACCATTGTGCAGACCGACTGGTTGCTGGCCGAAATCAACAAGGGCCGTTTGCCCCTGACAGCTGTCTTTAACTTGACGGCCGATCTGGACATCGTCAAAAAGCGCTTGCTGGCGCGCGGTCGTCAAGACGACACCGAGCTTGCCATTCAAAAACGCTTTACTGAATACCAGAAGACTACCTTGCCAATCCTTGATCACTTTCGAGCGGCCGGTTTACCCGTCTATTCGATTGATGCCGATCAAGACCCCATCACTGTCCACGATCAAATCATGCAGCATATCGGCTTGGCCCCGACTGCGCTATAATCTAAAGCAGCTATGCAAACGAAAATTAAAACGGCTTCCGAAATTAGCGCGATGCGCGACAGCGGCCGGATGCTCGCAACTGTTCTGCAGCTGTTAGTCGATCGCGCCGCACCCGGCATGTCGACGAAAGATCTTGCCAGTATTGCCGCCATTGAGCTCAAAGCTTTGGGCGGTAAGGCCAGCTTTCTCGGCTACCAAGGGTTTCCGGACGTACTGTGTGTATCGCTCAATAACGAAGTTGTCCACGGTATTCCAAATAAAGAACGTGTGGTGGCTGACGGCGATATATTGAGTATGGATTTTGGCGTGACCTACAAAGGCATGATTACCGACGGCGCACGCAGTATGATTGTCGGCAAGCCCAAGCAGCAACGTCATAAAGATCTCGTCGCTCGAACCGAACGCTCATTGATGGCCGGTATCGGAGCCGTCCATGATAAGGTTCGGACTGGCGATATCGGCGCGGCCGTCCAAGCGGTGCTTGATAGATTCCACTACGGTATTGTGCGTGATTTGGTTGGCCATGGTGTCGGCCATCACCTGCACGAAGACCCTAATATCCCCAACTATGGCCGCCCCAATACCGGGCCATGGCTGTCAGCCGGCATGACGATTGCCATCGAGCCGATGTCGACCCTTGGCACCGACAACGTCGAGGTCGCCCGCGACGGCTGGACCATCCTGACCGCCGACGGCTCATGGTCGGCACACTTCGAACATACCGTACTTATCACCGACGATGGTGCCGAAATCCTCACCACGCTGTAAGGGGATAGTGGAATAGTTTGATAGTAGTATAGTTTGATGGTGGGATAGCTTAATAGCACGATACTATCCAACTATACTACTATCAAACTATTCAACTATGTAACTATCCTACTATTCCACTATCAGGCTGGCGTCAGAGAAGCAATAGCGGTATACTAGCCGTTATATGCACGGTTCTCAACCAGAACATTTTATTGGTCTAGATATTGGTACCAGCACGGTTCGCTGTGTGATTGGCATGTTTGATCCGGGTGGCAGCAACAAGCCATCGATTATCGGCCACGGTACGGCGCCGAACCAAGGCATGCGCCGTGGTGCCGTCGTCCATCCTGATGAAGTCGCTGAGGCGATCGTTCGGGCTGTCACCGAGGCCGAGCGTATTTCGGGAATGACAATCAAGCAGGCCACTGTTAACGTCAACGGTTCGCACGTCGAAGGCATTAACTCCCAAGGAGTTATTGCGATCAGTGCCGCGAACCGCGAAATCATCACCGAAGACCGGCTACGGGTTGAAGAGGCCGCGACGATTGTTAATCTGCCGGCTAACCGTGAAATCGTGCAGTTTTTTGCTAAAAACTACAGCCTCGATGGCCAGCGCAATATCAAAGACCCCGTCGGTATGCACGGTGTCCGCTTGGAAGTTGACGCCCACATTGTGACAGCCAGCTCACCTAATTTACGTTCGCTCGATAAAGCGCTCGAGACAGCCGAAGTTGAACCAATCCATCACACTGTGTCGAGCTTGGCTGCGGCCGAAGCGGTGCTGACGCGTCAGCAAAAAGAAGCCGGCACGGCCCTAATAGACATTGGCGCCGGCACGACCAATCTGATTATCTTTGAAGACGGTGAAGTCCAGCACGTGGCTGTTCTGCCAATTGGCGGCCAGCATATTACCAACGACCTGGCTATTGGGCTGAGAACCGACCTGGATATCGCAGAGGCCGTGAAACTAAAGCACGCCGACCTGCACCAAAACCCGAAAAAAATGAATGCGATCGTTAAAGTCGGTGATACGGTTCAGAATTTCAAATCTGAAGATATCGCCATGATCGTGGAAGCCCGGGTTGAAGAGTTGCTCGAATACGTCGACAAAGAGCTGTCTAAAATTAAACGCTCGCGCAAATTGCCCGGCGGCATCGTCCTGACCGGTGGCACGGCTAAATTACCAGGCATCGAAGACTTCACGCGCGAAAAGTTACAGCTGTCGGCCCGCGTCGGTAAGCTTCAAAACATCAGCGGTTTGGTTGATACAGTCGAAGACCCAAGCTTTACGGTTGTCGTCGGGCTAATGATGCTCGACATGTTGCTGTTGCCGAGTGCCCCGATGGGCGGCGGTACGGCCAGCGACAATGCTCGCGGCTTGCTCAACTCGCTATTTGGCCGCTTGCGGCGTTAAACTTGGCAGGATAACTTACGTTTCGGGAATCTTACCGGGCGTTCAATTGGCCGCCAAAAAACGGCTTTACCAGGCGATAACTTGCCTGTAGGGGCGGTGCTGGCGTTTGGCCGCCAAAACGGCGAAAAGTGTGGCTTAACAGATTGAAGGCTGAATACAAAATTAGTACAAAAACGGCCAGCCGGATGATGGCTGCACACAATTCTAAAATTTGATTGCTGGGCAGATACACAGGTGGTTTGGGGGCGGTTTGCTCCGTACAAATTTGTTGGACTATTGCGGTGGATAGCGTATAATTCAGGGTAAATAAGTACGATTTATAAGAGGGATCAGAATGCCACAAGTTGTCGAACCAGCCATCGAAACGTTTGCACAAATTAAAGTAATCGGCGTCGGCGGTGCCGGTGGCGCAGCCATCAATCGCATGATCGAGTCGGGCATTGAGGGCGTTGAATTCATCGCTATCAATACCGATGCTCAGGCGCTTCACTTTTCTAAGGCTAAACACACTATCCACATTGGCAAAGACACGACGCGCGGCCTTGGCGCTGGCGCCGATCCAGCTATCGGCGAAGTCGCGGCTCGGGAATCACACGAAGAAATCTCCAAAGCGGTCGAAGGTGCTGACATGATCTTTGTCACCATCGGTGCCGGCGGCGGCACCGGTAGTGGTGCCGGCCACGTCGTGGCGCAAATTGCCAAGGATATGAACATTCTGGTCGTTGGGTTCGCGACCAAGCCGTTTGCTTTTGAGGGCGAAAAGCGCCGCAAGAACGCTGAGATTGCGATTGAACAACTTCGCAACGCCGTTGATACGCTCATTATTATTCCCAACGATCGCTTGCTGCTGACGATTGACCGGCAGACGCCGCTCATGGAAGCCTTCAAGGTCGCCGATGACGTGCTGCGCCAGGGTGTCCAAGGCATATCTGACCTAATTACCGTACATGGTTTGATCAACCTTGACTTTGCCGATGTGCGCACCGTGATGAGCAACGCCGGCTCGGCCCTGATGGGAATTGGCCGCGCGAGCGGTGAAAACCGTGCCGTACTGGCGGCTCAGCAAGCGATTGAATCGCCCCTGCTTGAAGTCTCAATTGATGGCGCCCGCGGTATTTTGTTCAACGTGATCGGTGGCAACGATTTATCGATGCACGAGATTCACGCCGCTGCCGAAACGATTACGACGGCTGCCGATTCCGACGCCAACATCATTTTTGGGGCGACGATCAACCCCGAGCTCGATGGCGAAGTCATCATTACGGTCGTAGCGACCGGCTTTGACGCTTCGTACTTCACGAAAAGCAGTGAAGCCGACGGCGGAGTCACCGACACGAGTCCGGCACCGACTCCCCTCAGTACCCAAGAATCGCGGCAAGACGAACGCGCCATCAGCAATCTCGACATGGATCTAGACGATACACCGGGCACTGATTTCACCAGTGACGCGCCAACTCCAAACATTTGGACAATCGAAGACGACGAAGCGCCGGATTCGAATAAGTTTGATGACGACAAAGATGATGATCACTCAGGCAACTCAGTGGTAAGTGGCAGCCTCGACGAAGACCTCGAAAAGCCATCTTTCTTGCGCCGCTTGGCTAAGCGCCACCGGGACGACAAAGCGGCTGATGACCGCGACGACAAAGACAAAAAGGACTAGAAGTCTCTTCTCTAACCCCTGACTTTGCGTAGTGGCTGTGAGCCTCGTCTTTGCGTATCCTTCCGCTCGGGAGGTAAGCCTTTTTGGTTATTACATTGCAACTTTTTCCTTTCTCTCACTCCTTTTGTTGCCAAAAGGGGCCAAAACCACCGGCGGACGTTACGCCTTGACTAGCGGTTATGAAAAACAGTTTTGGGCAAGAACTCCTCCTGGATATGCCACTGGCAGATCCACTCGTTATCGGATTGTCCATGCCAAGCACACTGCTTTTCAGCAACACCTAATCAGGAGAACCGTGCTCCTCGCACTGTCATGCCGGGCTTGCTAGCCCTGCGGGTAGCAGTGATATATGCGTAAGCCCAAGAAAACCTTCTTATGAAATTATAGTTTTCCTGGTGTGAAGTGGTTGCGCGGTATCCAGGCTACAAACTCTTTTGTCTGGATCCTGAAACAAGTTTAGGATGACAGCCTAGGATTTGGTAGTATCACAAGCATGCCAGATCGTTGCCAATATAATAAAACTCTGCAGTGTGAGTGTGAGAGTGTGAGAGGACGGACCTCTCACACAAATGCAGGATGACAGCCTAGGATGTAGTCTTGTCGCCTTCATGCCAGATCGTTGCCAATATAATAAAACTCTGCAGTGTGAGTGTGAGAGGACGGACCTCTCACATGAAGGAGCTGGAACCGATCGGGGGAGTTCTGGCGGCGCGGCAACGGGCTGCTTTTTGGCAATGCATAGCGTTAGGTTCAGGGGTTTTGCTTATTTTGGCGGTCCAAAGTAAGGTCGTTAAAAAAGAATATTGCAGTTAGGGAACTGTGGGGGTAGTGAGGTCTCTAGGACTGGGCGGTTTAGCGTGGCAGAAGCAGGTTTGCTGGGTAAGTTGTTTGTTCGCTGGCACATAAGCGTTATGTAACGGGGGTAATTTGTGATAAATAATACAGCGCTAAATGTCTTGCAAAACGCTATAGCTAGGGTTATAGTTATCTGTCTAGACGCTATATGTGGCCGATAACGCCACGGGGTGTCGGTACATTAACTATAAATATCTAAATACGACGCCCGCAGAGGCGGTTCTTTTTACTAGGATCTGTTCACATTCTCTCTTCTAGGCTGGAATTATCCAGTTTTGAGGCAAAATCTGTTCAGGTTGAGGAGGCGTACCTTTGGTACACCGAAGACACAAGGGCAGATTTGGGCCAAAGATGGGTAATTTCAGGCCAGATGACGAGATTGTGAACAGATACTAAGAGTAGTTTTGCGGACCAGCGTATTTTTGATTAAGGAGGCAGACGTGAAATGCAACCAATGCCAGAGCGATGACGTCAAGGTGATCGAATCGCGCGATGTGGCAGATGGCCAGGCAATTCGTCGCCGCCGAATGTGTGTAGCCTGTGGTCAACGCTTTACAACCTACGAACGGCTGGAACGCCCGCAACTCATCGTCGTTAAAAACGACGGGACGCGCGAATTGTTCAATAGGAATAAGCTGCTGGACGGCTTGTACCGGGCCTGTGAGAAGACAGCGGTGACTAGTTTGCAGCTCGAAAGGGTCATAACCAACATCGAGCAAGAGCTATACGCGTGCGGCGACCAAGAGGTCAAATCGGCCCGTGTTGGCGAGCTCGTTATGGAGCAGTTAGCCCGGCTCAACGAAGTCGCCTACGTCCGTTTTGCCAGTGTCTATCGACGATTCACCGATATTGCTAGCTTCGAACGCGAGCTATCGATCGTCAGACAAGGCCGGCACACTCCGCTCGGCGATGAAGCTAAACAGGTTAAGGCGACTTAACAGCTTTCTTCGGTCTCGAAAGGAAAACTTTCGAAGTCGCAGAGAGCTCACCACGTTCACGAGTTGAGAGCCGTGAACAGGGAACTCTAACAAAAAACAATGAACCCACTTCATTTTTCCTCTCAAAAGTGAAGGCTACTTTGGGGAGTGCCAGGTATCAGTTGTTACGAGGCAGCATACCAAAATGGTATGACAACGAGTAAAACCGGTGCCTGGTGCCATCAGAGTAGGATGAAACGGAGAGGCCAAATGAAGTGGGTTCATAAAATCAAATAACAATGGCCCACTGAGCGGGAACAAGTTCATGGCCCTAAAAAAGAAGTGAGGGTAGTTACAATGGCAGAGACAACAACACGGGGAGTAACCCGATTATTTACCCCTAAAAAGAGCAAGGCTTACGAGCAGCTCACATGGGTTAAGCGTGACTCTATTATCAAAAACCCGATGACCGGCATACCGGTATTTGAGCAATTGGGCGTTGATTTCCCCGAAGGTTGGTCATTGAACGCTATCAACATTGTGGCTCAGAAATACTTTACCGGTACGCCGGGTGCAGCTGACCGCGAGAACTCACTCAAACACTTGATCGACCGGGTCGTTGACACCATTACGCGTCAGGGATTGCAAGAAAGCTACTTTGCCAGCGAACTCGAAGCCGAAAATTTCCGCGAAGAGCTTAAGTATATCGTGGCGACCCAACGGGCGGCATTTAACTCGCCGGTGTGGTTCAACATCGGTGCACCCGACCGTTCCCAGCAAGCCAGCGCTTGCTTTATTCTCGGCATCGAAGACACTATGCCGGCCATTTTAAACTGGTACGTCGACGAGGGCATGATCTTTAAGGGCGGTTCTGGCTCTGGTATTAACATCAGCAATATTCGTTCGAGTATGGAAACCCTCGGTAAAAGTGCCGGCACAGCCAGCGGTCCACTCAGCTTTATGCGCGGGGCCGACGCCAGCGCCGGTGCCATCAAGAGCGGCGGCAAAACCCGCCGCGCTGCCAAGATGGTTATTTTGAATGCGTCCCACCCCGACGTCGAAGAGTTTATCTGGAGCAAAGCTATTGAAGAGCGTAAAGCCCGTGACCTCCAGTCACTCGGCTGGGACATGAGCCTGAACGGTAAAGATTCATTCAGCATCCAGTACCAGAACGCGAATAACTCGGTACGCGTCACTGACGAGTTCATGCAGGCCGTCGAAAATGACGATAACTGGGATCTCAAGGCCGTCACTACCGGCAAAACTATCAAAACGATTAAAGCCCGTAAGCTTTACCGCCAATTTGCCGAAGCCGCTTGGGAGTGTGCCGACCCCGGTATGCAGTTTGATACCGTCATTAACAAGTGGCACACCACGCCCAATGCCGGTCGTATCAATGGCTCCAACCCATGTTCGGAATACATGCACCTCGATAACTCAGCCTGTAACTTGGCGAGCATCAACCTGCTTAAGTACCTCAAAGATGACGACACATTTGACGTCAAATCGTTTGTGCACACGATCGACCTGATTTTTACCGCCCAAGAAATCTTGGTCGGTTATAGTGAGTACCCAACCGAGAGTATCGGCAAGACGGCTCGGGCCTACCGCGAACTCGGTATCGGCTACGCCAACCTCGGCGCGCTCTTAATGGCGCTTGGACTACCCTACGATTCAGCCGAAGGCCGCGCGATTGCCGCTGCCATCACAGCTATTTTGACGGGTGAGTCGTATGCCACCAGTGCCCGTATTGCTGGCCGCGTTGGCCCATTTGCCGGCTTTCACAAAGACCGTGACAATATGCTGAACGTCCTGCGCATGCACCGGGCCGAAGTGTCGAACATTGACGCTAGCCTCGTTTCCGAAGAACTTTTGAACGCTGCCACCAGCGCTTGGGACGACGCCGTCGAGCTCGGCGAACGCTACGGCGTCCGTAACTCACAGGCCAGTGTGCTTGCTCCAACTGGCACCATCGGCTTGATGATGGATTGTGACACCACCGGTATCGAACCGGATCTCGGCCTGGTTAAGGTCAAGAAGTTAGTCGGCGGCGGCACGATGAGTATCGTCAACCAGACCGTCCCGCGGGCGTTGAAGAACTTAGGTTACACCAAGACGCAGATCGATGAGATCATTAACTACATCGACGTCGAGAAAACCATTCTTGGCGCACCCCACCTCAAGCAAGAGCACGAACCCGTTTTTGCCTGCTCTATGGGTGACAACTCGATTCACTACCTGGGCCACGTCAAGATGATGGCGGCAGTCCAGCCATTCTTATCGGGCGCTATCAGCAAGACGGTTAACATGCCCGAAGAGGCCACCGTCGAAGACATCGAACAGCTGCACATCGACGCCTGGAAGATGGGCCTCAAGGCCGTCGCCGTCTACCGCGATAACTGTAAAGTCGCCCAGCCGCTTAGTATGGCCAAAAAGGATGTTTCTGCGCTTGCCGCACCGGTCGCAGTTGCCGAACCGAGCGAGAAGTACGTTCTGAAGGGCGCCGTGCGCCGTCGCTTGCCGCGCGTGCGCAACAGCAAGACCTATAAATTTACGATTTCTGACCTCAAAGGCTACTTTACCGTCAGTGAATACGAAGACGGTACGCCGGGCGAACTGTTTGTCGCTGTCTCGAAGCAGGGCAGTACGCTGTCGGGCTTAATGGATTCATTCGCGATTAGCGTTAGCCACGGCTTGCAGTACGGCGTGCCACTCAAGAGCTACGCTAAGACGCTGCGTGGTACGAGCTTTGCGCCAAGTGGCATCACGAACGATAGTGAAATCCGCACCGCGAGTTCGATCACCGACTACATCATCCGCCGCCTAGCGCTCGATTACTTGTCGTTTGATGATCGCTTGGAGCTTGGACTGGCCTCGATCGATGATATGCCGACCGACAGTCAAACGTCACTGCTCGATGGGGAGGCTCCCGTCACTGCTACTGTGTCTGAGCCGGTGCAAATCGCACCAATCTCACAAGTGGTAGTACCGGTTGCGCCAGCTGCCACCAACAAAATGACAGCGAGCAGCTATAGCACTGCGCCGCTGTGCTATAACTGCGGCAATCAGACGCAACGGGCTGGTAGTTGCTATGTTTGTAGCTCGTGCGGTTCGACCACCGGCTGTAGCTAAGGGTTCGCTTGGCAGACACTTGCTCGGCGCACGCTAGAGACGTCAATCCCCGTTCCTTTGGTACGCTTGCGTCTAACACTCAACTGCCATCTCAGACTGCAGCGAGCTAGCCACCTATCGATCTCTGTGACGGTAGTTAGTTGGGATATTTCAGACCAGGTGTTCGCTGCTGGCTCTTGGCTTCGCCTCGCCTCCCAAACGATACTTACTAAACTCCCGGCAGTCGGGTAGCTACTAGTTTGGGCTGCAGCTTGGTGATGCGATGATCCGGTGAATACTGAAAAGGAGGGGAGTCGTCCCCTCCTTTTTGTTTGCCACCGTCACGAATGATCGGGCTTCCTGCTTAAAACCAAATTCGGCGTGCTCAATAGGGTGGCTCTTGGGCACGAACGGAAATTTTGCATAGGTGTTATCGGTTCAGCCATAGACACGCTAAATGTGTAAGGCGACTAGAGCCGATTAAGCGCCGGGCTTGGCATGATCTGATGAGTCGGTGTGGCCCCGTCGCGAAGGGCCCGAAACGATCAAAATGTTGTTCAATACGAGGCACTATGTGGATAACTAATTACCGACACACTACTGTCACAAAAGTTAAAAATACAACAAAATGTAGGGTTTAGTATGTTGTCAGAGATACTACTCAATTTTAAGCGTAAGGAGTTACACCCAAATATTACAATCAAAAGATTTGCGTGTCGCAGCAAATAGAGGGAGGGCTGTACATAAATAATCCCTAGTATTGTAGTATCAATAACAACTACAGTTCAGAATGTTACAAACCTGTAACATCATGACTTTGATTGGAGGTCAATTTGCTTGCTCTACTACCGTTCTGGACTATACTACCCAAAGGCTTTATAAGATAAAAAACAAGTGTTAACGCAAAAATATGGAACAACAAAACGGTAACAACGCGCCTGAGAAGCTTGATCCACCAGTGTTTGGTTCGAGCTACGATTCACTAGACTCGCTGGCTTTGCCAGAAGCCGATTCGAGTTACGACGCTCCACAACCGAACGCTCGCCGTCACCGCCGGCCTAGCCGTTTGGCTACTGCCTATCAGTCACACAAGCTTTTTGCTAGTATCCTGGCTGTTATAGCCCTGTTGTTCCTGAGCTACGGGGCTTGGGCCTTAGTGAGCGAGCTACGACACAACCCTGATACTGCCGCCGGGACGTCCAGCGATGTCAATGGCCAAAAGTCGATCGTCGTCATCCCCGGGACTGACCAGATACTGACCGTTAACCCGAAGCTAATGGTTCAGAACGACACCGTC